>NZ_JAELTL010000046.1:0-44757 GCF_016428815.1 Serratia sp. ASV30
AGATGTGTATAAGAGACAGGGTCTAAAACTCAGGATTACAGCTGTTTATGGTCATTGTCCATATGTTGTGACCTGCGCGGTGTAGTTTAAGGGTTCCGCTTAGAAAACGGAAAACATCCCACGCTAAGCCTGTTTTTTAAACCGACAGGCGTTGACGGGCAGCTATGAGCGAAAAGCGGACGTAAAAGTGGTGCTTAGACTGCTACGCATATTTGCATAATTTTACGGAAGCTTGACCCGATATGCGCGAAACTTGGCCCTTATGAAGCAGTCGAATTGCCCGATAATCACTATAATAGGTTATCGGGTCATGGTTGACATGACTCCTGCTGGTTTAAACAAAGTTTGGAGAACATATAATGAAAATTACTCAGGTCCGTAATGCCACTCAGATTCTCGAATATGCGGGTAAGAAGTTCCTTATCGATCCTATGCTTTCTGACAAAAATATCTGGCCCGGTTTTGAGGGAACTGTTCGCTCAGAAATTCGTAACCCTATGGTGGAATTGCCTCTGGATATCAGCACACTGCTTGCTGTGGATGCTATTATTGTCACCCATACCCACCCGGATCATTGGGATCAGGCCGCTGTGGATATTGTGCCAAAAGATAAGCTGATTTACGTCCAGAATGAGAATGATGAAGCGCTGCTGCGTACTCAGGGCTTCACTAATCTGGTTGTTCTCACCGAAACCAGCAGTCTTGAAGATATTGAACTGATTAAGACAGCATGCCAGCACGGTTCAGATGAAGCCTATGCCAACCGACAGTTGGCAGAAATGCTTGGTGATGCCAGTGGTGTTGTATTCCGCCACCCATCGGAAAAAACCTTATACCTTGTTGGTGATACTATCTGGATCAAACCCGTGGAAGAAAACATGCGCAAATATATGCCGGATGTGTTGATTATGAACACTGGCTGGGCACATGTTCTAGGCTATGGCGCAATCATATTTGGTAAAGAAGATATTGTGAGGGCGCATCTTGTATTGCCAGAAGCCCAAATTGTTGCTACCCACATGGAAGCTGTTAACCACTGTCTGGTCACACGACTGGATATCCTGGAGTATGCGCAGATTAACCATGTTCAGGATTACGTTTCAGCGCCCGCAGACGGCGAATCTGTTTCGTTCTGATTACAACCGACAACCCGGGAGTTACGGTGTCTGTGATTTCAGTTGCTATACTTGTTACTGAGGGCTTCAGCACTTATCACGTATCAGTTCCGCTGATCCTTTTTGGCGATACCGCCACAGACCAACGGCTCTTTACCCGGCTGATATGCGCTGAAAAACCGGGTCTTATCTGGTCTGACGAAGGAACGGCAATACAGGCTGATCATGGTCTGGATGTTCTGACCCAGGTTGATACTGTCATTGTGCCGTTCTGGGGAGATGTGCGGAAGCGGCCATCCGAGCCTGTGCTTAACGCTCTGGTAAAAGCGCGTGAAGCGGGAGCTCAGATAGTAGGGCTATGCTTAGGCACTTTCGTGCTGGCTTATGCAGGTTTGCTGGACGGGCATATGGCGGCAACACACTGGGAGTATGAGGAAGATTTTCGGAAGTTGTTTCCGTCCGTTCATTTGAATCTTAACGAACTCTATGTAGATGATGATGGACTGACTACATCGGCAGGAACGGCTGCGGCGATGGATTGCTGCCTGTATATCATTCGTCAACATTTTGGCAGCCTGACGGCGAATCACATTGCCCGCAGGATGGTCACACCTCCCCACCGTGAAGGTGGTCAGGCGCAGTATATTGATCATCCCGTCACTCAAAAAACTGCCGACTGTCGAATTAATATGGTTCTTGATTACCTGCTACTAAACCTTCAGGAGCCGCACGATATTAATTCTCTGGCTGAATACGCCTCAATGAGTCGTAGGACACTGACGCGACGTTTCACGAAAGCGACCGATATGTCCGTCGTTGAGTGGATCACGGCTGCACGGCTGCACCGGAGTCAGGAACTATTGGAGAACATGGATCTTCCTGTAGAACAGGTAGCTGAACAAGCGGGGTTTCAGTCCGCCCCAACTTTTAGGCTGCAGTTTCGGGAAAAATTCGGTGTCAGCCCCAGGGAGTGGCGGAAAACATTCCGTAATACATAACTCATTAAACTGAAGACAGATGACCCAGTACTATGAACGTCCGCTTCTGGCACTGAGCGGACGGTCAGATCTTATACAACCCAAAGCAGAAAGTGTCAGATTAAGTATAAAACGCCCGTTTCTTCCTAGGATTCACAGCGGGTAAATACACACTAATCGAGAGCCTGGCCAACCACCATTCTGTGGCCATCGGGTGTTCCTACGGTAAATTCACGCATACCATGCGGTTTATCAACGGGTGGAGCCATTATGATCGCCCCCTTGCTTACAAACTCTTCATAAAGTGTCTTAGCATCATCGACATACAGATAAGCAAAATAGTTGTGATCGCCGGTGTCAGAGGGTGGCATTGCATCCGGTGAATGGCCTAACATGATACGCACGCATCCCCTAGTGGCGAGTTGCCAGCCCATGCCAAGTCAAATCCCAGGACATCGCAAAAATAAGCAGAGCTTTTTTTGAGATCGCGGACTGCAATCACAAACGAACTGGACTGAAAGCTGGCTGTAGGTTTAGTCATCATGTAGTTCCACTTCTAGATTTTGTTGAGCTAGAGCGTAGCACATGCCTGACTAGGCTAGGAATCACCCTCTCCACTCTGGTACATTTGTTGCTTTCATGCAGGGTAGATCTTCTACCACACAACGGTGTTCAGAATGTCAGAGAGTAAGCAAATTCATATAGCTGCGGCCGTCATAACCGATCGGGCTGGCCGGGTCCTTCTGGTCAGAAAACGCAACACGGAGTGGTTTATGCAGCCGGGTGGAAAAATCGAATCTGGTGAGCGGCCAGAGGTGGCACTTGCACGTGAACTACAAGAGGAACTGAATGCCTCCTTCCCCCCTGATGAGATGGTCCCTCTAGGGCGCTTTACGGATCTTGCAGCCAATGAGCCTGGATATATGCTGATTGCTGACATGTTTAGAGTCAGCACTGAAGAGACCCACTTTCTCCCCGCTGCAGAAATCGAAGAAGTGATATGGTTTGAACCTTCTGGCAACCAGCCGTTGCAACTGGCCCCGCTAACCAAAAATCATATTCTTTCTATGCTGGAACGTTAACGGGTCATTGGTAATAACAGCCCCTTCACCATAACAACACATTAGAAAAGGATAATTTCTTGCATTCGATTACCCTGCCATTCTCCACCGAGCGCCTGCGGCTACGCCGTTTTACACCTGACGATCTCCACGCCTATGCGGCTTACCATCGCCTGCCTGAAGTCTACCGCTACTTATATGCTCCACCGCCAGAGCTGGCGCAAATGGAAACTCGGTTGGCAAAGGCCGTAACCTCACGTTTCAGTGAAGATGGTGACACTTTTTATTGTGCCGTCACATTGAAAGAGAGCGGCGAACTCATCGGTGAAGTGTTACTGAAGCTGGCCAGCAGCGCGGCGCTGCAAGGTGAAATTGGTTATATCTTTAACCCGGTTTATGCCGGTAAAGGCTATGCGGCAGAAGCTGTACATTCGGTACTGGAACGTGGATTCACTGAAGTGGGTTTCCACCGCATTTTTGCCCGACTTGATGCAGCGAATAGCGGTTCTATCGGCGTGGTCGAACGCTTGGGCATGCGTAAAGAGGCACATTTGCGACAGAATGACCGCTTTGATGGCCAATGGGGCGATGAGCTGATTTATGCGTTGCTTAAGCAGGAATGGCCACAAAACTGATGCCGAGGGGTTACGGCGGATTTGCTAATGTCTAGGAGTAGGCCCTGTTATACGAGGAAACGGTATGTGCTCCACTAAAAAAATATGATTATTGTGGGGGCGGGAATTATAGGGGCCTCAATAGCTTATCATTTGGCCAGCCGTGGAATAAAAGTGACCGTTATCGACCGAGCGTATCCGGCTTCTGGTGCCACCGGCAGCGCTTTTGGCTGGATCCACACCACTGTGAGTGACGATGCCCCGGATGCACTTCTCCGCCGAGCATCGGCGGAAGACTGGCACAGGTTAGAAAAAGAAATTCCGGAGCTTTGTATACGTTGGGTTGGTGCGTTAAGTTACGGGGCCGATTCGCCTTGCGAACAAGATGAGTCGAAAATGCTTCAACAGTCTGATATATCCCGGCTTGAGCCAGCGATGAATGCCCCACCTTCACGGGCGCATTATGCCGTTCAGGATGGCGCAATAGATCCGACAGAGGCCACCCGAGCCTTGCTGGATAAGGCCTGCCGTCTTGGTGCGGAGTTGAAAACACAGACGCTCGTCACCGGGTTCATGCAAGAGGGAAATAGAATAGTTGGCATAGAGACAGCGGAAGGCATATTAGACGCAGATTGTGTGATTCTGGCCTGCGGGACGGGTATAACTTCGTTGCTGAGCATGATAGGGATTACGCTCCCGATCGTGGCTTCACCAGCCATTCTCCTACGTTACCGCGTGACAAAGCACGTTGTTAATACCCTAATATCTGGCGATGACATTGAAGTTCGCCATGCATTTAACGGGGATCTCCTGGCTGCCGAGGATTATCCGGTTACGGGTGATACTGAAGCAGTGGCGTCTGAAACCCTCACGGCGATAAAAAACAGGCTACAAGGAACGGCATCGGCCTATCTTCTCAGGCAGTCGGTAGGACAACGACCTGTACCACAGGATAGAAATCCTGTCATGGGGTTTATTGATGATATAACGGGTATATACGTGGCGGTCATGCACCCTGGCGTAACCTGTGCGGCAACTGTTGGAAGGATGGTGAGCGAAGAACTGACCATCGGTAAAAGCCTGGAAATTCCCGAAAGCTATCGACCTACTCGTTTAAGGTCTTGATCATCTGGTGCCCCGCCAGAATGTTCAGCCTCCAGGAGAAAATATAACGGGCCGTGACCGGCCCCCATGATTACCCCGTGACGCTTTCTTTTCTTAGGCGACTGATGCCTATTTCTTCGCCAACCAGGGAGACGTCGTGCTCCAGAAAATGATATCTGCACCAAGATAGTCTTCTGCGAATTGTACAAACTCGTCCTTGCTAAATGGCTCGCCCGTATTGGGGTTCCTGTAGGTCAAGGTCGGCTCCTGCACAGCCATGGCAACCAGTGCTAGCTTACTTTTGTATTTGTTGAAGAACGGATAGGAGTTCTTCATTTGCGCCTTGCGGTTGGGAACAATATCTGGGCCGCCGAGCCCAATATTATTGGCACTTGCGAACTCAAACAGTCGCCCCATGTAATTGTGGTCGTTGTTCCATTCGCACGGCCAGAAATTTACATATTGCACCACATGTGATTTGGTGAACACCTTGCGCGCAAAGGTGAGGTTTTCCATTTCGCCTGCGAAATAGTTATCGCAGGTAAATCCCTTGGGTAGCTTTTTCTCGTCAAGATCAATGGCTGTTTCAGGTAGGTTCACACCATAGACTCGGCCATCGAAGCGCTCTGCAAGCGCTGCCAACAGAGCCTGATAACGTTGACGCACAGCAGGATCCCACTGCTGTGCCACCCAACCCGAGCCAATCGGCTTTCCTTCGCCAGGATTGTCAAATTGCGGCGATATCCCACCACCGTACCTGGCATCATTCATCAGATAGTCCGGAACGTATCGGGCATTCTGTTCGAAAAACCGATCCTGGATCTGGATGAAAAGTTTTTTCTTGTTTGCTTTGAGACGAGTCAGATCCTGCTCAATCTGCGAAAAGTTGTATTTGCCCTTCTCTGGTTCGAGTGAGCGCCAATTGTAAACGATCTGCGCACCGCCAATGTCGCTACGTGCCATAATGGTTGACGCCGCTTCGAGATCGCCGGAGCTGGTATAGACAAAGTTTTCTGGCATTTTAGCTAATACGGGCAGTGTCACAATAAGCAATGTTATTGCGACAGTGAGCCTGATACGTATGGTCACGAAGTTACCCCTTTCTGATGGTGCGACTATCTGAAACTCCATTGGGCGCTAACGACAAATATCGAGGGAAGAATAATACCACTTTCCACCCCAAAGTAGCTGGTAAAATTGTATTGAACTGCATGATAGATATAGGGAGAGAAACCCACGCCGGTAGTATCCTTGAAATTTTTATATGAACCATCATTACCACATTGACTGAAGGCATCAAAGAAGAACTCACCAACATACCCATAAACCCCCTTAAAAACCCATCCTGAGTCATTAGACATCCAGTCTCTTCTCAGACCCAGTGCGATACAGCGGTCATTGAAACTATTTTTCATTGTGCCAACTAAAATACTATATTTTGAATCCTCAGAAAACTTTCGTTCTACGGAGAAAAATTTGTTATCAAAGTTCTCCGTGTATTGTCCCTCATTGTTTATCGTATGATACACAAAGGAGCCGGTGTTAATTGAGTATAAATTTATTTCACCTGCGACACATGCGGGCACTACGGTTAACAAACATAAAATAGCCACGGATTTATTAATCATTTAAATGACCTCTTTTAATATGTTTGGTGTTTTTTGAGTACCCTCTCCCCCTGAGAGATACGGCGTAGTAACTCTGTACGCTTTTCTCTCAGTAACGCTTTGCGCAAGTAGCACTACAGCAGACAAAGGGGCCGCAATGACCAGCAGGCACGCGGCCATCAAACGAGAGAACGAAGGTTTTGCCATACCAAGCTTCTTTCATCACGGATAACATCTATTAACAGTAGTACATTCTTTATGGCGGACAAGGATGAACAACGTAGTGAAATTCGCCTCCCAGCCCCTGGTAGCGAACTCGTTCCGGCTTTGGGGTTAGGGAGAATGCAGCCCCCCGTCTAGTCACCACATCCCCGATCGGATAGTATTTCCCTACAGATGGAATAATCAAAAACAGCGATCCATGGACATCTCAGACTTAAGCCAAGCCCGCAGTAACACCGTCAGTAAGCTCCTCAATGCGCCTGATTTTTCGGCCCTGCTGATTGAACACGGCTGGGCGGCGTTCCCGGATCGTTTTTTAAAAGCCGTCGCTAATGCGCAAGATACCGCCACTCAGGTTCTGCTCGATGTGCTACCCGCATTGTCGCTGGATATGAAAATTCAGGTGGCGCAGCAAAGCAAACACCCTTTTATCGTGCCCTGCATGATATGGCCAGAGTTGGTCTGGCGTTGGCAGCCATGGCAATATGCCAGCGAAACATTGGCTTGGGAGGCATTGAGTTCCCACTATCCAACGCTGGTTGTGGGGCTTGCCAGCCGACCAATGGCTTCACGAGCAGACCATGACCGGGCTGTGGACAAAGTTTACTCAGACTATTTTCTGGATCCCGTTGGCCCCATTCTTGATAAGTTGGCAGCCAATCCGGTATGGCCAGCGTGCTGGGCAAATATTGCTATTTATCATCCGGATGAAACCGTGCGTGAAAATATGATTTTCCGGCTGGTTAATCCCTCTCAAGCCCTATTGCAGTCACTGACCAAAGATCCTTCTCATTTGGTAAGGTGTCGACTGGTTTCTCGCTATCATGACGATGAAATGTTGATGATGGAGCTACTGGACGACGCCAATGTCTGGGTTAGCGGTGAGCTGGCGGAACGCGCCATTTCCAGTCATATATTGACCCAGCTTAGCCAATCGATGGATCTGTTTATCCTGAGCAGGCTGGCTCATAACCGGCAGTTTTTCCTTAATCCAAATCCGAGCACAGGCGCCCGACTCGTATGGCAAAAGCTGGCGCAGCATCCCTATGTGTTTACTGAGGATAGCTTTGCCGGTATGGCCGCACTGGCGGAAGATAACGTCATAGATTGGCCAATTTTTTCTCGTTGGGCTGAACAACTCGCAGATAACTATCCTCAAGTGCGTGATAAAACGCCGCCGTTCCGCACCTTTGGCTATTCTGAATTTCCGGCTTCTGAAACCAATTTGTACGACACTGCCAACAGCCTGTTTCAGTTTAACCGTTCACTGGCACTCAACCCTTTGACCCCGGTAGCGATCCTCCGCTTATTCAACCAGTGCCCATTTGAGCCGTTGAGGCAAGAGGTTGCCCAGAATCCAGCCCTGCCTGCATCCTAGATGAACAAAGTGGTGAAATTCGCTACCCAGCAGTTGAAGAAGCGAAAGTAACGAACCTGCTGCTCCCGACAGGCTCAATCAGCAAATTAAGGATATAGAATGTCGAAGTTAATTTATTATGTTGCAGCATCTATGGATGGCTACATTGCCACCCAGGATCATGAGCTTGACTGGCTGACTAATTTTATCTTAGGCGATGATGCTACACCTTATGATGACTTCTACCAGAGTATTGGCGCGGTGATTATGGGAGGAAAAACATACAGCTGGATAATGGAAAATGCCCATGGCGACTGGCCTTATAAAGATGTTCCGGCGTTCATTTTGACAAGCCAGGATCTGGCAATACCGCAAGGCTCAGGTATCAGTGAAGTTTGTGGCAATGCTAATGATATTGCCAGGCATGCAAAACTGGCGGCAAAAGGTAAGGATGTTTGGGTCGTTGGCGGGGGTAAGTCCGCGGCATTTTTCGCCGATGCTGGGGAGTTAGACCAATTATATATCACAACCATTCCCGTATTCCTGGGGGAAGGGATCAAGATCCTACCCGTCAACCGTAGTGTGGTTGTGACACCAGTGACGAACAGATTTTTACAAAGTGGTGCGCTAGAAACCGTGTTATCTATAAGAAAATAGTGACGCTTAGTCACCATGCAGGATGGTTATAGTGGAGCGCCATCCTGCAGTTTACGTTTGTCAGTATAATTTATCGCCGTGAGGCTATTGATACCGTTAGCGGCTCAATAATATTGAGGCGAGAATATAAGCGAAATAAAAAGCCCCATTAATAAATAACATCCACACTTTCAGCTTTTTGTTTCTGGCATTGATCCACAGCCAAAATGCCGATGAAAGCGTAATAAACACCCCGATCAACACTTCATGCCGGGGTTGCCATGGCGTTAACAATATACCGATGGCGGGTAATATCGTGCCTTGAAAAACCATTGCGCCGGTAATATTGCCTAATGCCAGGGTATCCTTTCCTTTGCGTATCCACAGAATGCTGTTCACCTTCTCTGGCAATTCGGTAGCAATAGGAATGATAATCAATGACAGCAATAACACCGAGATACCAAGCTTTTCCGATACTGCGGCAACACCGTCTATAAAACCTAAAGCCCCCGCTACCAATACGCCTAAACCCATTAAGGTTTGCAGGATGATGGTAAATAGCGTGGTGGGCAACCCCACTCGGGATAAGAACATGACGTTATCTGCCGCAGTTCCATTGCCTTCAGCCACTAGTTTTTTCGAAGCGTGTAAGGTTTTTACAATATAGGTGACATAGAGCAAGACTAACAAAACGCTGACACCCATCCTGGCGACTTTCATTTCCACAGGAATGAACAAGGCGATTGCGGCTAACACAAAAGCCATCAGGAAGAAACGCGTATCCCGTATAAACCCCGTAGGCTCTGGGGTGATTGACCCGTTAACCCCCCGCCGTCTTACCACGGCCAGCGCCATCAAAAAGATCGACAGCGTAGACAGCATCAGCGGCGCGCCCAATATCGCCCCTACGCCAATCTCTTCGTTAACATTAGCCGCTGACGTACCGGCAACCAGGGCCAAAATGGGCACCATGGTTTCAGGTAAGGCGGTGCCAATGGCGGCAAAAAGCGAACCGGTTACCCCTTCAGAGATCTTCAACCTTTCGCCAAGGTGCTCCAGGGCATTGGTGAAAATTTCGGAGGCAATCAATATGACGACTAAAGATATTGCGAGTTGGAAAAATGACAGCGTCATCCTTTAGCCCTCAATTCGCCAGGCTTTTGGGTGAGGTTAGTTGAGGGTAAAGCAGCAAAAAGAGACATAATGGAAATACCGACTGGACGTAGCAAACCATGGTGTAATATTCCTCGTCCAATCCAAAAGAAATATTACCCCTATGGTCTCGCCAATCTGATAGACGGATGTGCCACAGCAAATTGCTGAGTATGTTGACACATCCTCCTTCATGATGAAGGAAGGCTACTCCCCAAATGAGTGGGGCAAGCTTAGTCGAACTGTCATGGCGCTGTCAAAGTCAATTACTCTGCCGGTCTTTCACCAGGCGCAGCGTTTGATAAATCGTCATCAACCGCTGGACTAATTGCGTGTGGTTATTGGAGCAAATACGCTCGGGTAACTCGTTTAACCATACAGACAGCTGCACCAGGCCATAGCCATTTAGCGCCTCGGCCAGGATTTCCACCCGCTCAATCCCGCGCCCTCCTTGATGCCGGATCCCCTGCTGTAACCACTGAGCCAGCAACGTTTCGGTGTCTGCCAACGCTTGCTGCATGCCTGAGCGCTGTTGCAGATCGGCCTGGCGCTCCATCGGGAAAGGCTCAGCCTCATCGGCACAAAGCGAGAAAATCTGGGTGTCACTGGCGACGGCTAACGGCTCGATAATCAGTTTGCCTGACGCGATCTTCACCCTGCCTGAAATCAACCGCGGCGGAGTTGCTGGCGTGAGCATTGCCCTGGCCAATACCTCGATAGCTTGAGGGGCAGCACTATCGTAATTTAGTGACACTGTCACCAAATTATCATTACCAGCCTCTCCGCTTAAGAGTTCAAGCTGCAAGCACTGCAAGGCCGGGTCCCAGCACCAGTCGAGCACCTCGCTAACCGGTAAAATATGCAGCTGTTCGATCGGCTGTCTGGGGCGTACAAAATCCGGCAATGCCTGCTGGAGATGACGCTTCAGCGCTGCCGCATCAGGCTGCCTGAGCGGTTCCCCCAGCAGCTCCCACGCACGGGCAGAGAGCGGCAATACGCTGGTATATTGCTTACCGCTGGCAATGTCCAACGCTCCGTTTGCCCGGCGTTTGGAGGCATTGGTGATCACCTGGCAGGCCGCCAGTTTTTTTACCGGGTGGCCGGCAATCCTGCGGCTGCCTATCGGCGTCGCCACGCCTTGTGGATCGCTATTTCTAGGCCACTGGCGTTCGATCACCATCAGCGCTTGGGAGTCCGGGTCGGTGTAGATCAGATCCACCCCTTCCTGCTGCTCGTCTGCCCAATAACGCGCACCGAGTGAAACCAGTTTCAGATGTTCCAGCTGGATCTCACCTTTGACGCCCAGGCCAAGAATTTCAGCCGCCGGAAGGCGTGGTAAGGTCTGCTGCTGCGCCTGTTGGTCCATGCACCTGGCCGCGACCAACCGGGCGGAAAGCCCGCTGATGCGCTGCAAGAATTCGACCGGATGATAGCGGCTTGAACGATTATGTTGATCGGCCATCCCTTGCTGAATATCCGCCAGGCTTTCGCTAATCCAGCGCCACTGAAGCTGCTGGGCATGGCGACTCACTTCTGCCATCAGGGGTTTGATGGCCGTCTCAGGCTGGCTGCTGCCGTCCGACCACAGCTTGAGCAGCAATTTATCCAACGACGTTTGTAATAACACTGCTTCTGATTGGTCGAATAAGGCGTTTGCCTGCGCCTGTTCGCCGTCAGGCAAACTGATTTGCAGCGTTAACTGCTCAAAGTCTGGCTGGCTGAGTTCGGCCTGCTCAAAACCCCAGACCGCCATCACAATATGTTCGCAAATCGTCTCCTGAATACAGTCACAGCGTGCATGGGCCAGGCTACTGCGGGAGAAAAACCGCACGTCACACATCGGTAAACGCGCTGAAGGAGTGGCTTGTGCCCCGCTGCCTTTACTCAATTGCACCACGACGCTGCCCTGGATCAGCTTTTTAGCCCGGCTAATGACTGAGAGCGGGACATCGCCAAGCTGTTCACTAAATTTGGCTGGTGACCAACCCGGTGCCGGTTCTTGCGGCTGAGCATCGTCAGCTTCTGGGGGCACCCCAGTGGCATGTAACGCCTGATAGGCCAGGACCAGCGTAACCCGATGGCGGCACATGCTGCTGGCCGGGCAGCTACAGGCCGCATCCCGCAAGGTTTTGCCTGGCGGAAAAGTGACTTGGTTGCCGTCGCCGAACTTGGCATCAATACAGCCGTCATCACGCTCTGTCACTTCAGGCAGTTTTCCTTCGGCAACCTCTTTCTGTGCACGCTTAACGAAGCCCGCGTTGCTTAACGCCATCAGGGCTTCCGGCGTGAGTTCGAGTAAATCGGAACGTTGAGTCATCCTTGTACCTTTTCAGCCAGCCAGGCCGCCAGTTCGCCGGGCGTCATGGCGCCAATTTGTGCGCCGACCGCGACCAGCCGGTTAGCCATGTCACGATCGTATTGTGGGTTGGCCTGGTGATCTAACGCTGCCAGCCCCAA
This sequence comes from Serratia sp. ASV30, assembly GCF_016428815.1. Lineage (NCBI taxonomy): Bacteria > Pseudomonadati > Pseudomonadota > Gammaproteobacteria > Enterobacterales > Yersiniaceae > Serratia > Serratia sp. ASV30. Next base: position 12,303 of record NZ_JAELTL010000046.1, read on the forward strand.
CACTTTGGCTCCGGCCTGAATGCAGGTACGCACCCGCCGTACCAGCTCGCTTTCGCTGCCGCCCTCGAAAAAATCACTCAGCACTACCACGATCGTGCGCTGGGGATTGGTGATGCAGGACTGGGCATAGCCCACCGCCTTGGCGATATCGGTGCCGCCACCTAGCTGTACCTTCATCAGCAGTTCAACCGGATCGCTGACGTCTGCGGTCAAATCCACCACCGCGGTATCAAAGGCGACCAGCCGGGTTTGCATGCCCGGTAAATTCCACAGACAGGCCGCCATCACTGCGGCATGGATCACCGAATCCACCATCGAACCACTCTGGTCTACCAGCAGGATGATGTCCCAACGTTCACTATGGCGTTTAACCCGGCTCATAAACGCCGGGGTTTCGATAAACAGCTTGCCGTGCTGTGGGCTCCAGCGGTGCAGGTTATTGCCAACGGTGCGTTTAAAATCAAAGTTGCGCGCCACCTTGACCTGCGAGGGGCGGCGGCGGTCACGGCTGCCGGAAAAGGATTGGCGCACGTCACGTGCCAGGCGTTCCATGATCCGCCGAACCACTTCCGCCACCAATCGGCGTGCAGCGGCCAATACCTGCGGGTTCATCAAGTGTTTGGTGTGTAACACCGCTTTCAGTAACGCTTCCGAGGGTTCAATACGTTCCAGCACGTCAAGATTGGTGACCACATCGTCAATGCCGTAGCGCTCAACCGCGTCCACTTCCAGCCGTTCAATCACCTCTTTCGGGAACAGCTGATGAATTTCATTAATCCACTCAGGCGTGGTCAGGTTGGATTTACCCAGGCTGGCTCCGCGCTCACCGCGAGCCAAACGCTCCGGATCCCGTCCATACAGCCATTCAAGTGCGCTATCGACGGAGCGATAGTGAGCGTCTAATTCACCCAACGAGGCCTCGGCGGCTTCGCCTAACAGCAAGCGCCAGCGCTGTAATTCTGGAGTTAATTGATTTGCCATTACGCCAGCCCCCATTGGCCAAGGATTTCCAGTGCCCGCTTTTCGGCCTGTTGCATAGCCGCAATCTCCTGCGGCGTTGCGGCAGTAATTTCGCGATTTAACGACGATACCGGTAGATGACTCGCCTGATGGAGTTCCAGTATCTGGCGGGCAAACTCACCGCGCTCCCTGGGTGGCAGCCAGGCAAATGCACCGCGCATCGCTGGCAAGGCCAGCAGGAAGTCTTCGTCATCCAGTGCGCTAACCAACTGGTTCAGGCCGTCAACAAAGGTTAAATCCTGGGTCAACTGGTGGCGCGCCAACGCAATCAATCCGCTGAGCGCATCGCCCATTTTATTGGCTGCCAGGGTGGCCAGCAGCGCTAACGGCTGTGCGATCGGCGATGCGGTATCAGGCTGGGTGTCATTCAGGCTGAGTAATGCGCCCAATGCCGCACCACGGCTAAGCGGATCGGCATCGGTAGACGCGGCTTTTCTTTGCCAAACGGTGAGCGCGCGATCGGCTTCCAGCGCGGGAAATAACGTATTGCGGTCGGCATCAGGCAGCGCGAGTAGATCCCGCGTCACCAAGCGGATCGCCTGAAATGTCGCAATGTGCCGATGGCTATCGGCGGGGTTCACGCTGCCATAGCTTTCACATAGCCATAGTGCGCGGTCGAAAGTTATCTGGATCACCGTCAACAAGATCGCTGATCCTTGCATACCTACGCTTTCACCGTGGCGATAGAGCGTGTGGGCCGCTTCGAGCGCTAACCCCAGGTCTTCAAAGTTCCCTTCCTGGCTGACCGCCGCAGTGAGCTGTTCTACTACCCGGCTGCTGAAATCCGCCAGCCCGGCAAATGCCGCCTGATTCAGTAATTTAACCAGCGCTACCACCATCCCCTGGCTACCGTGCAGATCCAGCAGGGCCTCTTCCAGCTTGGCCAGTGCGGCATCGGCCAGCGTAGCGCCGTAGGAGGCTGCTTCAATCAGCGCTGCAACCTGCTCAAGCGGTGCTCGAAGCTGCCAGTGTTCGCTCATTTCGCCCGACATGACCTGCCCACCCCCCTTCAGGCAATGAATGCCAGGGATCGCCAATATCGCTAACTGATGCAAGGCTCTGCTGCGCTGGCGATCTTCCGGTTTAAGCAGGTCGAGTTTGACCTCCGAGGGGATCGTAATCGCCAACCGCGCCAATTCGAGCTCCAGCGAAATCAACAGCGGCGGACGTGGCGTATTGGCCGCAAGTTTACCGTGCGACTCTCCCGCTAAAACCGCCATCATCTGCACCAGAATGGGGTCGGTTCCTGGCCGTAAAGGACCGCGATAGGTCCACGGCAGCGGGACATCCATCGCCTCTTTCACCAGCGAACCGGCCATGGCATCCAGCCAGTCATTGCGTAACGGCAACTGGTGGCCCCGCAGCCGCGCAAGTGCCTGAACCCGTAAATACACCGCGCCCATATCGGCGGTAGACGCCGGTAGGTTAAGCTTGCGCAGCCGTTCAAGTATGCGCTGGAAAGCGTATAGCCCCGCCTGCTCCAGGCCAAATTCCCACACCCACTGCTGGAACGCCGGTGACGGCATACCGGAAGCATAGCCAGTGAAAGCATCCAGCCGTTTATAGCTGTAGGGCACCAAATAAGAACCGGTGGTGTATTGCGCGTCGCCTTGCCAATCGTCAAAACATTGGCTTAAAGCTGGCAGCTCAGGCTCATGATCTTCACTGGGGAGGTTTTGCCACAGCTTCATCAAGGCGGGGGCGTGATAGCCGCCACATACCACTAACACGGCCCCGTTCTGTTGATCCATAGCCCAGCGGATCCAGCGGGCCATCATGGCTTCACGAGCCTGATTGCCTTGCGAGCCGGAAACCTCTCCGCGTAACCGTTCGAAATAGAGGCTTAGGCGTTGTTCCAGCTCCTGCACATCGCACCGATCTTCAAATAACCGATCCCAAAGCGCATCGCGCCCCTGAATACCCAGTTCCAGGCTCAATGCTTGTTCAAAATCCTCGGCCCGTTGCTGCTGTTCGGCATCGGCCAAATCGGCGTAGCGGTTGGCAATATCGGCAAACGCAGCATGCCAGGCCGGCAGATCCATAAAGCGTATTTCCGCCTTGATAGCTCGTGCCTGCTGCAGCGCCTGCCACTCAGGAGAATGCTCGGCAAACGGTGACCAGGAACCTCTGCGCACGCCCTGTCCAGGCTGTTGTGGCACGCCATAGCTATAGATAGCCAGCGGCAGCTGATGGGGCAAAAACAGCTCATCAAGCCGGGAGTTGAAGTCCATCGGCCCTTCTATCAGCACGTAGCGCGGTTTTAGCGTGTTAATTCTCGCCGCTACCAGCCGGGCACAGGCCGGGCTGTGGTGGCGGATACCGATGATTTCCGGTGATTGATTCATTACGCAGCGCCTTTAAGGCAAACGGTGTCTGGCTTGGTAATAGGCCCGCCAGTGGTTACCGGGCTTTTTCGCGACCTTCTGCTCAAAATAGCGTCTGAGTTTTGCCCGATCGTCCGCATTGTCTTTGACCACCGTCCCGGCGATACACTCCACCAGATCGGCAGGCTCACCGCTGCGCTGTTCAAGAAACCATGCCCGCACCCCCACCGCATGGGCCACGTTCACCGCCTCGGCGGTCGACATCACGGCGGTTAACCGATCCATGGCACTGTCACCGCCTTTACCCGCTGATTTCTCACCGCCGCGCAGATCGCGGAAGGTCGTGACCAGTAACTCCAGCACCTCAACGGGGACGGTGTGAGGAATGGCGCTCTTTTCCAACAGCCGGTTTGACGCCGTAGCCACCAAATCCAGTTCCTGTTGGAAATCCATGATCGGAAATACGGTTTCAAAATCAAAGCGACGCTTCAGTGCGGCACTCATTTCGTTCACCCCGCGGTCACGGGTGTTGGCGGTGCCGATAATGTTGAACCCTTCCTGCGCATACAGCAGGTTATGGTCATCATTCAGCTCGGGGATGGTCATCACCCGATCGGACAACATACCCAGCAGGCAGTCCTGCACCTCTAATGGTGCACGAGTGATCTCTTCAAAACGCACGATTTTGCCGTCGCGCATGCCCTGATAAAGCGGTGCCGGAACCAGCGCTTTCAGCGAAGGCCCTTCGTTGATCAGCATGGCGTAGTTCCATGAATACTTGATCTGATCTTCGGTAATCGATGCCCCGCCCTGGATCGTCAGGCTGGAGGTGCCGGAGATGGCGGTCGCCAGCAGTTCAGACAGCATGGATTTGGCCGTGCCCGGCTCACCAACCAACATCAAGCCTCGGCCAGTCGCCAGCGTGACCAGCATCCGCTCAATCGAGGCCACGTCGGCGACAATTTTACGCTCAATGCCTAACTTTTCGTCACCCAGAATAAAGCGCCGAGCGGCATTCAGGCTAAGTGCCCAGCCCGGTGGGCGCGGCTGATTATCCAACTCTGCCAACAGGGCAAGTTGTTCTGCATATTGAATTTCCGCTGGTGGCCGCTGCATTTTTTGTTGTTGTTCAGACATAGGGATGGATTCTCTTGGTAGGCGGTACGATCCCGACATACGTCGGGATCAAGGCAAGCTTAGGCGCGCAGGGCTTCCATATCGCGGATCAGTTCGCTGATGACGATGTCATCCACAAGGGTGAATGGTTTGCGTTCTTCGGTTCGCTGCCAGTAATACTGGCCGTCGTCGATCACCACCGTCTCCAGCGTCTGTTCAGGGTATTCATCGACCATGCCCACGATAATGCAAGGTTCAAACGACAGGCTAAACCCCAACTGGCGATCGATGGGTTTGATGAAGTCCATGATCGCGCCGCCGTCCTGGGCATCGCCCCGGCGCCAGCCTTTGTTCGCCAGCCCAAGAATACGGCCAGTAGGGACTACGGCCCCTTTCCAGCGCAGCAGCTCACGGCTCGCCCGCTCTTGTTCGGTCAAGCTGTAGGTATCGCGGCCCAACTGCACGAACGGTTGCAACAGTTCATAATCGGCAAACAGTTGGCCGAAGCCTGCCGCCTGGTGCTCAGGCAACTCTAACGCGTGCGGAATACCAATGCGCACGTTATCGCCCTGTGGCAAGGTGTATTCGTCATCTTCTGCGGTGGTCAGGCTGCCGTCTTCGGCAACGCGGAAACAGTCCACTAACTTGCCGCCGTGAGTTGATGCATCGTCCACCAGATAGACGCCCCACGCCAGGCGTTGCACCAAGTGGCGAACCAGCGGATGGCGTACCAAGAACAGTTCGAACAGCTCTGGGGTCCAGCGGCGGCGCTGGCACATGGCAATCTCCAGGCGCACAACTTGCTGGGCGGCCACGGTGCGGGCATCTTTTTTCAGCAGCTTGAAGATGTTCACCGCTTCATTAGCCAGTTCCTGATGGTCGGTCTTTTTCGGCTTCGGCAGATCTTTCAGGCGGGTGCCATCCATATCGCGCACGAACGGTTTCAGGGTTTCATCGAAGCTGACGGTAAACTGGCGAACGCCAAAATCCAGCCGCAGCGAGCCGTTTTCATCCAGCCCTAAATCCGGCGCTAAACGGTCTTCCAACTCCTCAATGGTTAACTCGCGGGCTTCGGCAATGGCCGCGATCTTTTCCCGCGCCCGGTCCTGCAAGCCTTTAAATTTGACCTTCTGCGCGATGCCGTTCAGCAGCATCAGCGCCACATCAGATCCGATCTGATTCAATACTTCCAGGCCGTTAACCGCCCGCTGGTGCTGAGCCTCTCCCGGCCAGGCACGAATAAACGGCGTGAGCTTGCGTGCAGTATCATCGGTACCAAACAGGCCCAGAGACATAAATGCCCAACCCTCTTTAGAGGGCGCTGCAGCAAATAACCATGCCGAGAACATATCCCAGGCAAAGTCCGCCAGTGAGTCTGGATCACAGGCCTGTTTAACCTGATTGATCCCTTCATACAGCCCCTCACTGACCGGGAAGCGCAGCATCGTACCCAGGTGTTCCAGCGCACTGTCCGGTAAGGCTTTGTTACTGGACTTGAGTAACGGACGACGCCAACCTGCGGGTTGATAGAAGTCCGGCGATTTGCTGATTTTACTTGGGAAGCGATCGAGCGGATCTTCATCCAGCATAGCGCGCAGTGCGTCGATCACCTCTGGATTGCCGTAAGCTTCACCGGTTTGCATAATCAACGCTTCGTGCCCCTGCGTTGCCAGCATCCGTAACGCCGAGGTCGCGCAATCTTTGGCTTCCCCTTTTTTGCCTAAGGCCGCAGGGATCAGGCCGATAGCGCTGTGGTGCGGATATTTGCACAGCCACTGCTGGGCTTCACTACGCAGCGTTTTCAGCTTGAGGTAGGCACGGGCGATTAGCGGAGCCAATTCGCACGCCCCCACGTGGCCCCAGATAGTGGTCAGTTCCGTTGGACGAGAGCGCACCGCGTTGATCAGGCCAGGTAGAGCCGCTTCGCCAAACTTGGCCACCATATACCCCTCACCGCTGCATTGGTGAGTAGACAAACTGTTCCATAAGGCCAGCGCCATCTCATCGGGCAACAGGGAGGTAAAGCGCAGACTAAAGTTTGACCAACTGGTCTGCGCAAGCTGAGCCTTCCAGGCGTCAATCAGCCCCTGCGTATCCCGGTTTCTGATGGCAATGGCCGCCGTTTCGTTCTGGCTCTTTCTGTTACCTGATTGATAGATCTGGAAACCCAACTCGTTGGCCAGCGTGTTCATGTTTTTTGCGGCAGCCTGATAGCGTTTTTCCTCCCACCCATTCAGCGCTAACCACTGTTTTTTCTCTTCATCGGTTAAATCGAGTACCGGTGCCAGCACCTGAGGTTCAAGTACCAGGGCTGCCGCTTCGCGTTTTTTCTTTTTCTGAAGCCAAGGTGGGCTGACCAGCACCAGGGGTAAATCAGCTTCATCGGCTAATTCAACCGGGCCAGAAACACGGGCAATCAAATCTTGCACTTGAGTTTGCGCGGCCCCGCTCATCCACGGGAGTAACTTGGCCACTTGTTCAGGGTTGGCCAGCAGAAGATTGCTTAGGCAAGCGCTCAGCATGCCGCTGTCTTTGTTGTTAGAGGCCAACAGCTCGGCAAGCGCCGGGATCGATGCCAGCGGCCAGCGGTGCGCGGCGTCGATAAACCGCGCCAGAAACGCTTTACCCTGACCGGAGACCTGCGCCAGTGCGGTAATTGCCGCTGGCGTGCCAATACAGGCCAGAGCATCACCGGTAAGGGTTATTTCTGGCTGGTAGGCCAGGATTGGCACCGCGTTAACGCCGCGCTCTGCAATCAGCGTAGCGATACTAAATTCACAGTTAAGGAATGCGGCGTGACGATACACAGAACGGCTCATTGCACCTAACGACTTCAGGACAGCCTCGTCGGTGGCGACCAACTGTAGCCATGGCGTGACGTCACTATCTCCCTGTTGAAGCAACTCACTGGCTAATCGGTTGGCGATATCCGGGCGCTCAGGCAACAACAGAGCAATTAACGGCTGACGGCTGACATGCAACTGCGGCAAGCCCGCGATCAATTTATCCACGCAAATCTGCCATTCAGCTTCATCAGCACAAGACAGGAACTGACGGAAACGCAGCTCAGCGTAGCTATAGGGACACATCCACGAACTGCTTAGCGGTTGTTCGATCTCCTCATTGAGATAGTAACTTTGCTTTTGCGCACCGCGATCCCAGTTCGCTTCAACGCAAATCCCCTGCGCCAGTAACAGCACATCAATCGCATACGGTAATCCCTTTCTGGCCACTAAAAAGTCGGTAATATCTGCCGTTCCTTCGCCGTTATAACGGTGACCACCGACATTACTCGCAAGGGCAAACAACACCGCATCTGACTCGAGGGAGCCATCCATCTGCTGATCGGCCAACCGTTGCCAACTGGCAACATAGGTCTGACGTAATTCCGCAGAGGTCGAGTTAAAGTCAGCCAGGATACTGTCGTTTTTATACAAAATGTTGCGAAGCTTGATCCAACTCTGCTTATCGTTCAGCTCGGGCTTTTCAGCCGGATGGGCGCGGTTGGTCAACGCTTGATCGCTTAAATCTTTCGGTAAGGCAATCGGCTCACCGTTAGCTAACCACGGCGGCGTTTCTCCGGCGGGTTTGGCGATGTCCGATGAGGCGACGGATTGCGAGAGTATGGTGGCAGCAGAGACCGGAGGCGTACTTTGTGCTGGGGTATCGCTTATTGGCTCAGCGCGGGGCTTTTCTGCTGGTTCGGCCTTCGGTTTTGGCGCTGTGGTGCCAATGGTGGCGTTTTCATCAACGGCAATTTCAACGTAGCCTTTGCCGGTTTTTTCCTTCACCAGCTTGGTCATGGCAGCCGAGGCCTTGGCTTCGTTATCAAAACTCTTGGTCTGGCTTTGCCCTTGCGTACCAATCTTGCCCCAGCGCAGGTTTAAATCACTGTCCGACTGCTCGATTTGCCAAAATTTGTTTGATTTATCATCTTTGAATTCGAAATGACGCACCGCTGTCTCCCTGGGGATCAATTATCCATAAAATAACGCGTGGGATTAAGTTATCAGATATTTAGGCTATGAATAGAGGGACCGTATGGAATTTGGGAAAAACGCCATGCGGTCAGATTGACGACAAAGCGATGTGCACACATGCTGCGCCCACGGCCCCTCTTAAAGATAACAGTGCAACTGTATGACCCGCTTAACCGTTGTTAATGCCTCACGCAGGGTGGGCAGCGGCAGCGAACCCAACGCCAAACGCAGGGCATGTGGTATATGAACCGAAGTAGCAAAAGGTTCTGCGGTAGAGAGCGAAATACACTCTTTTAGCAGGGCTGCGGCGATGCGATCCGCCCTAACCTCCTCTGGCAAGGGTAACCACAGAAAATACGAATCAGGGTGGCCAATATAGTTCAGCTCGCTCAGTGCTTCACGAGCGATTGACTGACGTAACCGGGCATCTTGGCGTTTTTCGTCTTCTAGCCGCATAACGGTGCCGTCTTCGATCCACTCACACAGGATCGCGGTCATGATCGCTGGGGTATTCCAAGTGGTTGCCCTGATGGCGCGTTCCAATGCGGGGATCCATTTTTCCGGCGCGGCCACTATGCCAACACGCAACCCGGTCGCAACATTCTTGGAAAAACCGGAGATATATACCGTGGATTCAGGGGCGAGACTCGCTAACGGCAATGGCGGTTTCTCTGCCAGATAGGCGTAGGCGGCATCCTCAATGATTAGCAGCCCATGCTCACGCGCCAGCGCCACCAACCGATGCCTCTGTGACTCGCTCATCACCCAGCCAAGAGGATTATGCAGCGTTGGCATGCAGTAAACGGCCCGCACCTGTCGGCGCTGGCATAGCCGTTCAAGTTCAGCCAAATCAGGGCCGTCGCTTAACGCGGGAATGGCGACCAGCTCAAGATGGTAGCTCTCGGCCAGGATTTTAAAACCCGGGTAGGTCAGGGCATCAACCGCGACCACGTCGCCCGGTTGCAACAGCCCCATCACGGTGACGGCTAACCCTTGTTGAGCGCCATTAACCAGTAAAATGTTCTCGGCCGCCAGGTTTAAGCCACGGTGGCTCAGATGTCTGGCTACGATCGCCCGCTCGTGTGGCCGGCCTGCATGGGGTTGATAGCGTAGCAATGCGTCCAGATCGCCGGAGGAAGCCAACAGGCGTAAAGCAGCCCTCAGCAGTTCGCTTTGTGACGATAGCGTTGGGTAATTGAAGTTCAGATCGAGCATGTCCGTGGCGACGGCCTGCTGATCGATGCCCAAGCCCGGCGGCAGCGAAATCTCCCGAACAAAGGTCCCTCGACCCGTTTCTCCGCTGACTAACCCCATCGCTTCAAGTTCCGCATACACCCTTGAGGCAGTGACCAACGACATACGTTCCTGGGCGGCAAGCTGGCGATGGGTGGGTAAGCGGGTCCCTGGTATAAGACGCCCTGCGCGAATATCAGCGGCAAAGCTATCGACCAGCGATTTGTAACGAGCACGCGCCATAGCAACTTGTATCCATGACAATTTTTTGATTGTCTTTATTTTGCGGCATAACATGCCGATCCACAATCTTCCAACGTCGAAAATAAGGGTGTCCCATGCAGGTGAAGAACGAGGAAAATAGCACCAGCGGCTGGCTCAACGGCTTTCTGGGCATGGTGATCTTCAGCGGTTCACTCCCCGCCACCAGAGTCGCCGTGCTCAGTTTTGATCCTCTATTTCTTACCGTCGCTCGTGCTTCTATCGCTGGCTTGATCGCACTCCTGCTGTTAGGGCTGTTTAAGCAACAGCGGCCACGAGGCGATCAGCTATTCTCTCTGGTGATCGTTGCGTTGGGCGTAGTGGTGGGTTTCCCACTGTTGACCGCGTTGGCGCTTCAGCATGTCACCTCAGCCCATTCCATCGTCTTTCTTGGCCTGCTGCCGTTAGCCACCGCGATATTTGGCGTGTTACGGGGTGGCGAGCGCCCTCGCCCGGCTTTCTGGCTGTTTTCCATTATCGGCAGCCTGTTGGTGATGAGTTTTGCGTTTGTTCAGGGGGTTTCCGCTTCGCTGGTCGGGGATGCGTTAATGCTGGCTGCGGTGGTGGTTTGCGGGTTGGGCTATGCCGAAGGGGCAAAACTGTCGCGGGAGTTAGGTGGCTGGCAGGTGATCTGTTGGGCGCTGCTGCTGGCGTTACCCGTGATGCTGGTGACTTCACTGCTGCTGATGCCTTCATCCCTCGAGGCTATCCGCCTGCCAGCCTGGATAAGCCTGGCCTATGTTTCGCTGTTCAGCATGTTGATTGGTTTTATCTTTTGGTATCGGGGCCTGGCCCAGGGGGGTATTGCCAGCGTCGGCCAACTGCAATTGCTGCAGCCCTTTTTTGGCCTGGCGCTGGCGGCAGGCTTTCTGCGTGAACCCGTCAGCCTGCTGATGTTGGCCACTACGTTGGGGATTATCCTCTGTGTGGCGGGATCGCGACGATTCGCCGGTTAACTCACCCGCAAATAAGCAAACAGCAGGGCTAGCAGGATCACAGCGACGATGGTGGCAATAGCCAGGCGATCGGCAAAAAGACGGCGCATTGGCTCTCTCCTCAGGCAAAGTTATAACGCTCGCAATGGTAGCGCGACATCGGCACGTGCAAATCGGCCAGCGTCTGCTCTATGACGTCCATCATGACGTTCGGACCACAAATAAAGTACTCATGTTCGGCATAACCGGGTGGCAGATGGCGTTTGAACAGTTCCGCAGTGATAAAGCCCCGCTCACCAGGCCAGTCCTCTGGAGGCTGTGTCAACACATGGACAACTTTCAGGTTCACTCTTTGTTCCATGGCGGCCAGTTCCTCACGAAAGGTGACCGACTCCCAGTCTTTGCTGCCATAAATCAGCATCAACGGTTGGCGATCGCCACGATCGGCCAGCGTGCGGATCATGCTTATCATCGGCGTAATGCCCACACCACCAGCAATCAGCACGCGCAGATCGGCCTGTTTACCCAGCGTGAACGCGCCATAGGGGCCATCAAGATAGACGCGTTGCCCAACCTGCAATGTAGCAATAGTGCTGGTGAAATCACCCAGATTACGAATGGACATCTCGACCTGTCCATCCGCAACTTCGGCACTGGAGGAGAATGAGAACGGGTGGCCCGTAAGGCTGAATGGGCTACCCCAGACGGTCAGCCAACCAAACTGACCGGGGGAAAAGCGAAAGCCTGGATGCCCTTCCGGCTGCATCAGCAACGTGGTGGTGTCTCCCCGTTCCTGGCGCACTGCCGCAATCCGATAAGGCTTGCGTAGCATAAACAGGGGTTTGATGATCCGCACATACAGCAACAAGGCGAGCCAAAAAGCGATCAGCGCAATCCACAACCCACGTTTCCAAGGATCATCCAGATAGAAACTCCAGCCAATCATATGCAGGATCCCAGCCCCAAGCGCGATCAGTGCCAGGATGATATGAGTAAGATGCCAGGTTTCGTAACGGATATTCAATTGCACGCGCCAAAGCGCGGTGACCACCAACGCAATTAGCGAATAGGTTGAGAGCGCGGCAAAACGGGCGCGCCAAGGGGCTTCAATAAAGTTGAGTAATGCCAGCAGTTCGGGGCGGACGACAAACAAGATTATCGGGTGGGCAATCACCAGCCCCACGGCGATCAGCGAGATACGACGGTGAAAATGGTAGAGAACATCTTCGCCCAATGGTTCGGTCACGTAGCGGAAACGAGCGGTCAGACCGAACTGTAACCCCATCATTGCCAACCCGGCATAGCCTAAGGCAACTGAAAACTCGGTCCAGAAATCTCTCGCGGGCGGCATAGCACCCAATAGTAAAGCAAACAGCGGAGCAAGAATGAAAAACAGATAAATCAGCAGCCAGCCAACACTGCGCAGTGTGTAGTTCATTGCCATACCCCGTGCCGAAAGCCTTGATCTCAGTATAATTCAGCATCAGCTATTTGCTATTTTATGGCGAGAGGTTACCACCTCGCACCAGAGTTTAACTCCCCGTTTTCGCTTTCAGCGATTCACCGATAGCGTAGAACTGCCCACCGGCAATATAGTGCAGGCTTCGCAGTGCAGGTTCGGCGGTGTCAAAATGCCAGTGACCCTCTTTAAACACCCGCGTATCGGACCAGGCACCGGTCACTTCGCCAATAAACAAATCGTGGGCCTGCTGATTATGGGGCTCAGAGATCAGCCGACACGCCAACCAGGCAGAGCATCCGGCCACAAAAGGCAGTGGTCGATCGTCAAAACTGAACAGCTCGACGCCACAGTTTGCCAGTTTGTCGGGGTCGGTATGCAGGCTGCGGTTGCCAACCTCATAGGTCAGCTGTAGCTGGGCCGCAGTGGGAACCTGGATCACAAAGCGCCCACTCTGCTCGATCAGCTCACGGGTTTTGGTCATCTTGTCTAGCACCACCGTCAGCTTCGGCGGCGAGAAATCCAGCGCACAGGCCCAGGCGGCGGCCATCACGTCATTGACACCGTCGTGGCTGGCGGATACCAACACCGTCGGGCCGTGATTAAGCAGGCGATAGGCCTTTTCCAAGGCCACGCTGGCAATAGGTTGGTTCATCATTTATCCCTCAAAGTTAGGCTGGGCTGGATACATTATCGTAGCTCGGCCGCGAACCATTGTGAAAGACATGTTGGCGGCAGCAGAATTTGTGACAACGTCACTCCTGTATGACGGGCTGCCCCTTGCGATAAAACTGGCTCCACAGTGCCAACAACAACCCCAGCGCTGCTAAAACGGCCGCCACCAGATAGGTCAGCTGTAAACCTGCCGTGCTCCCTAACCGTATATCGCTGGCTGCCGAGGCCAAAGCGAATATGCCCCCCATGGCGGAAGCCCCGATGATAAAGCCAAGGTTGCGCGCCAGATTTAACAGACCGGAAGCCACCCCACGCCGCTCGATGCCAACCTGTTTGATCACCGCCGTGTTGTTGGCCGCCTGAAATAAAGCATAGCCTGCGGTGATCAGGCAGATAGGTAATATATAGCCCAAAACGCCCTGCGTGGCTGACATCATCGACAAGGCTAATGCTCCCAGGCAGACTCCCAGTAATCCCAGGCTAATCATCTGCGGTGCGCCGAAGCGATCGACCAGATATCCCGATGGCACACCCGCCATTGCAGCGATCAGCGGCCCGGCGGACATGACCAAGCCAACCTGCTGTGGCGCTAACTCTAATCCGTGCGCAAGATAGAACGGCCCTACCACGAAGGACGTCATGATCACCGTACTCACCAGCATATTGGTTAGCAGGCCGCAGCTCAGGATTGGCTGACGCAGTAGGGCCAGTTGGACCAGCGGGCTTGCTACTTTTTTCTCAACCCAGACGAACGCACAGGCCGCAACGGCTGTTCCCAACAGCAGCAGGCTATTGAGCGAATCGAAATGGCCGTGCCCTAACGTCATGGCCAGCGAAAATAGCGCCAGCGTCAAACCGAGCAAGGCCATTCCGACGAAATCAAAACCACCCCGTTTCGTTACCTGCTGCGGATCGGTTTGCGGGAGATAGCGATAAACACAAAACAGCGCGACGCCCCCCAGCGGCAGGTTAATCAGGAAAATTGATTGCCAGCCAAACCCGGTAATCAAGACGCCCCCCAGCGTTGGGCCAAGCGCGGTTCCCACTGCGGATAAGGTGCCGAGCAGCCCCATCGCCTGTCCGACTTTCTCCTTGCTGATGGTTTCGCCAACTAGCGCCAGAGTGATGGCCATCATCACTGCCCCCCCTAACCCCTGCGCAACACGTGCCGCAATCAGCCACCAGATGGTCGGAGCGACAGCACAACCCAGCGAGGCGAGCATAAACAGGCTGAGTCCGGCCAGTAATAGCGTGCGACGGCTGATGATATCCCCCAATCGCCCGACGCCCACAATCAGCGTGGTGATCGCCAGCAGATAAGCGATCACCACCCACTGTACATCTTGAAACGAAGCGTTAAACACCTGCGCTAATGTGGGTAGGCTGACGTTGGTGATGCTGCTGGCCAGAGAGGAGAGCAGCGTTGGCAAGGCCAGGCTGATTAGCCCGCCGCGCAGGGCCGAAGGTGGTGCGGGCAAGATATTTGGTACGGTAGATTTCATGGTTGGCTGACTCCTGAATTAACTTGTCAGTCAGCGTATGGCAAACCATGACATGGCGGAAGGCGCATGGAATACAACTTATAAGTGCACCAAACGCCCTATGTCAGAATCGGGCGCAGCATGCAGCGCCCCTACGGTTGAATTTAGCAATACCTGTGAGCTTTCTCACAACTCCGTGATAAAGCCGGGGGCGAGCAAAAAATGGGAACTGTATAAACAACCGCTGGCAAGCCGCCCTTGACGCTCTCGGTATACTCAAGGCGAATCAACCTGAGTGAGTAAGTAAAATGAAAACAATAGAAATCGTCTCAGACAGTTATGTGAAGGTCGGCGTACGGGAAAAGATTGGCTATGGCTTCGGCGATCTGGCCTCCAACCTGTCGTTTGGCTTTGTCTCCCTGTTCTTACTGTTTTTTTACACCAATATTTACGGCATCAGCGCGGTACAGGCGAGCCTGATCTTTGTGATTGCCAGGGTGCTGGATGCGATTTTTAACATCTTTGTCGGTTACTTTATTGATAAGACTCAAACCCGGCACGGCAAGCTGCGCCCTTACCTGCTGTACGGCGCGGTGCCCTTGGGGATTTTGACGGTCCTGTGTTTCAGCACCTTCGACAGCGACTATAAATTTTATTACGCGCTGATCACCTACACCCTCTATTGCCTGGCCTACACGGCGGTCAACACGCCCTATTCTGCCATGACCAATATGCTGACCCAGCACGAAGGCTCACGGGCTTCACTGTCGGTTTACCGCTTTGTGTTGGCTATTGTGGGTTACTTGATTGTCTCGACCACAGCCGACCTGCTGATCTCACAGTTCACCGATCAGAAGATGGGTTATGTGTTTGCCGTCAGCTGCTTTAGCCTGTTGGCCACCTTCTTCTTCCTGGCCTGCTTTGGTATGACCAAAGAGCGGGTAAAAAGCCTGCCAGATCAAAAGGCCCCCACGCTTAAAGAGATGATCACCGCCGTTTCCGGCAACCTGCCGTTAATCCATCTTTCCCTGTTCACGGTGTTTTTCTATATCGCCTATACGGTATGGATGGCCATTGCTATCTACTTCATCAAATACACCCTGGGAGATGAAAGCTTTACCGCCAAGTTCTTCATGATCCAATCTGCGGCCTATGTGGCGGGTACGGTGATCTCAGAAAAGATCATCAGCCTGATGGGCAAAAAGAAAATGGTTCAGTTGGGGCTGCTGATCGGGATTGTCGGCTTGCTGTTCCAATACTTCCTGGCGGGTGATAACGCCTACCTGATTATGACCGGCGTGTGCCTGTACAGCATTACTCTGGGGATGGGCTTTGTCGCGATGTGGTCGATGATTGCCGATACCGTTGAGTATGCCGAATGGAAACACGGCGTACGTACCGAAGGGGCCATTTACGGCTTCTTTAACTTCATCACCAAAATTGCCATGGCGATTGGTGGCGGCTGTGCCGGCTTGATGCTCGATTACTTTGACTACTCGTCCGAGCATATCAGCGCCAACGCGCTCAACGGCATCAATATGATGATGACGCTGTTTCCTGGCCTGATGTTTGCCCTGGGGATGCTGTTTATCTTCTTCTACAAGCTGGATGAGCACACCTACCGGAATATCATCAAAGACATTGAATTGCGCAAAGCTAGCGCGCAGTAACCAGCAGGTATCCCTATGAAAAAAGATTTCCACGCCATCATTGCCGCCATGACTGCCGAAGAGAAAGTGGCGCTGCTCAGCGGTAGCGGTTTATGGCGTACCGCGAGCTTCCCACAGCATGGCATTAGCGACATTGTGATGACGGATGGCACCTACGGCGTCCGTTACAGCACCAGCCAGATCGAACAGGGGGAAAATTGGCACATTAGCGATTTTCTGGCCGTGATTGGCCAAAGCGCGGGCGAGGTGGAAGAACAAAAAGGCGGCTCTGAGGCACTGTTCAGCAAATCCAAACCGGCCACCTGCTTCCCGAATGGTTCAACCCTGGCCTGCAGCTGGGACGTGGATCTGGTGTACCAGATGGGCGAGGCGTTGGCCAAAGAGTGCCAGGAGATGGGCGTCGGCATTCTGCTTGGTCCGGGGATCAATATTCGCCGCACACCTTTGGCTGGCCGTGGCTATGAATATTACTCGGAAGATCCTGTGGTCAGCGGTGACGTGGCCGCAGCCCTGATCAATGGGCTGCAGGACGGTGGTGTGGGTGCCAGCCTGAAGCACTTTGCCGCCAACAACTCGGAATACCGCCGCACCGAGATGGATTCGGTGGTGGAAGAACGGGCGCTGCGCGAGATTTACCTCTCGGGATTCAAGCGGGCGATCGACAAATCCACCCCCTGGACGGTAATGTCGTCCTATAACCGGCTCAATGGCGTGCAAACGTCGCAACACCACTGGTTGCTGACCGAGGTGCTGCGCAATGAGTGGCGCTATGACGGACTGGTGATGTCCGACTGGTACGGCATCAAAGACCGCCCCGCTTCTTTGCTGGCGGGTAACGATTTGGCGATGCCGGAAACCCAGCGTGATAAACAGGAGCTGTTGCAGGCGATCGAGCGCGGAGAAATCCCTACAGAGGTTCTCGATACTGCCTGCCTGCGGATGTTAACCCTGATCGACAAGGTGCAGCGCCACCGCAAGCCGGGTACCAAAGCCGATTACCCGCAACATCATCGCTTGGCACAGCAGTTGGCTGCCGAATCGATGGTGTTATTGAAAAACGAAGGCAATATCCTGCCGCTGCAAGCCGGCAAGAAAACTACCATCGCCGTATTGGGTAAACCGGCGCAGGAGCCGGTGATCCAAGGTTCAGGCTGTGCTACTACCGTGCCTTACATGCTCGATCGTCCGCTAGATGAAATTTTCGAGGTGGCCGGTAACGACTTCCAGATCGACTATGCCATCGGCACCCCGGATGATAATCACGTCGACCCGCAGGCGCAGGCACATGCGGTTGAGCTAGCCAGCAAGGCGGACGTCGCCGTGGTGTTCGTCAGCACTGCCATTGGCGAAGATGGCGAAAACGGCGATCGCCGGGATCTCAATATCTTACCAAGCCATGAAGCGCTGATCCGTGCGGTAGCCAAACAACAATCCAATGTGGTGGTCGTGTTGGCTAACAGTGATGCGGTGGTGATGCCTTGGCTATCAGACTGCAAAGCCCTGCTGGAGACCTTCTTTGCGGGCCAGGGCATGGGCCGGGCGGTGGCGGATATTCTGTTTGGCCGGGCCAACCCCTGCGGCAAGCTGACGGTCACGGTGCCCAATACGCTGGAAGAAACTCCAGCATGGCTCGATTACCCGGGGGAAAACCTGCGCCATCACTACAGCGAAGGGCTGTACGTAGGTTATCGCTACTACGACCGACGTAAGCTGACGCCGCAGTTCCCGTTCGGTTTTGGCCTGAGCTATAGCCAGTTTAGCTATGCCAAGCTGGCGACTTCGGTCACGGAACTTGAAGAGGGCCAGCCCTTAACCGTCAGCGTTGAGGTGACCAACCGTGGCGATCGGGCCGGTAAAGAGATCGTGCAACTTTACCTGACTGCACCGCAGGGAGATCTGGCACGCGAAGTCCTGGCGTTGAAAGCCTTCGCCAAAGTGCATCTTGAGGCGGGCGAAAGTAAAACGGTGGCCATGACGTTGGAATGGCAGGATTTTGCCTGTTTCCATCCGGGTATGGCCGCTTGGGTGGTCGATCCTGGCGAGTATCAGCTTCACGTGGCACGTTCTTCGCGGGATATCGCGCTGAGCACGGTGGTCAAGCTGTGCGCCAAGCCCTATTATTTACCGCTAAAGGTGGACAATTCGTTGCAGCAACTGATCGCTACCCCACCGGCTTTTGACCGCGTAGTGAAGTTATTGGTCAGCAAGAACGGCTTGCCGGTGGCGCTGATGCGCGAAAAGCTCGTCGCGATTGCTCCTGATCTGTTCTGCGGCCTGTTTATCGCCCTGACAGAGTTCCTGGCTATTGATATTACTCAGCAGGAGTTGGAGGCTGCATTAGCGGAGCCTGCCGCCTTGTGACCCCTCACCCCAACCCTCTCCCGCAGGGAGAGGGAGCTGTACGGTGATGTAAATAAGTACGTAATTCAATTTTCGGCATTTTAACTCTGGGTACAGGAGTAAAGTTGTAGCACGGACAGTTCCCTCTCCTTGGGGTTAGGGAGACGGAGAAAGACGCCGCCCTAATCAGACACGTATTTTCATCACCAATCTCAGGGGATTAATAAGCCGATGTTTCCTTTCTCTGTTACGCGACAACCCAAGCCGCAGTCCCATCGGCAGGCGCAAGCAGCGATCCATGAGGGCAGCGGCTATGAGCTGATCTCGTTTGACGCCGAAAAACTCAACGTTTTCGCCGCTGAAGTTTACTACTGCGAGCCCCATTGGCACTCGGCCCCTGAGCTGATCTGCATCCTGTCCGGCGAGTTTTCCGTCACCCTCGGTCATGCCACCTCGGTGGCCAGCGCGGGAAGCATGCTGTATATCAACCCGGACGAAATCCACTCCCTTGAAGCTCGCGCCCCAAACAGCCAACTGCTGACCATCCAGTTTTCCCCCCATCTGTTTGATGAAACCCATCCGGCCCCGCTGATGTTTAATCAGGGCGACCGCACTGCAGAGCAGCAGATTAGTAACGCCGTAATCGCCCTGCTCGATAACCTGGTCACGGCACAACCTTCGTTTACCCGCATTGCCCTGGTTTATCATCTTTTGGGAACGCTTGTTGCAGCAACGCCAAGCCAGGCCGACCAACAGCAGGTTAGCGTCAGGAAAAAAGACCAGCAGTTGGTCAAATACGGCATTGAGTTTATCAACCAGCATTTTGACGATGAGCTCAACCTGGCCACCATTGCCGAACACGCTGGCGTCAGCTATCACCACTTTTCCCGTATTTTCAAAAAGATCAGCGGCTACAACTTTAAAGAATATCTGACCATGATCAGAATTAATAAGGCCAAACTGCTGCTGAAAGACACCAACATCCCGATCACCGACATCAGCTACACCTGCGGTTTCAGCGGCCATAAACAGCTGATTTTTGCCTTTAACAAATATTGCCGCATGACGCCAACCGAGTTCCGAAAAAGCTACCTTACCGCCATCAATTCGGCGGCAGAGCTGCAGATCATGACCGATTTCCGCTGCCTGCCACTGGATCGGCAGATCGTTGCACGTTTACAAAGCTTCAACGCTGACCCGCAATAATTAAAATAATCATTGCCCTATGCCGCCCATGGCTATACTTACCTCAGTAGCTACCGCAGGTATTGCTGTTGCCTGACCCCTCCTGTCTTAACTGTCTGTGGAGCCGTGCCCATGAGCAAATCAGCTAAAACTCCCCGCCCTGTTAAAGCCCCAAGCTATCTGGATGCTCTACTGCCGATAGTCACGTTGATTTTGCTGGTCGGAGCTTCCGTTGCTCTGTTTGGACTTGAAGCCGTCAACGGTCCTTTGCAGGTGGCCATCATCCTCAGCACCATGATCACCGCTATGGTCATCCTGAAGAATGGCCATAGCTGGGAGGAGGTTTCCGAGTCCGGCCGCAAAGGCATTGCCACCATCTCGGGGGCCATTTTTATCCTGTTTTCCGTCGGGGCGCTGATTGGCACCTGGAACATGTCCGGCACCATTCCTACCATGGTGTATTACGGCATTATCATGATCACCCCCAACTGGTTCTATCCGATAGCCTTTTTGGTCTGCGTTGGCGTCTCTTTAAGTATTGGCAGTTCCTGGACCACGGCGGGCACTTTGGGAGTCGGGTTGGTTGGGTTGGCCAATATGCTGGGGCTATCACCAGAAATTACGGCTGGAGCCGTGATTTCCGGGGCTTACGTGGGTGACAAGATCTCGCCGCTGTCTGAAAGTACCGTATTGGCCGCTCAGCTCAACGGCGTCGAATTGTATAAACATATTCGCGCCCAGCTTTGGACCACCATTCCGGCGGCGGTCATTGCCCTGATCGGTTTTATTCTGTTAGGGCTAAATCAGCACAGTGCCTTTGATGCCACCATCACCAACAACGAACTGACCCGTTTTAACGAACTGTTCCACATCACCCCGTGGAACCTGTTGCCGCTGGTTTTCCTGTTGGTATTATCGGTCGCCAAGGTGCCCGCCCCGTTGGCCATCATGTGCTCGGCCTTGATGGCGGGGATCATGACGTCCTTTATGCAACCGCAGGTGATCGAACGCTTTATTGTCGAGCCTGATCTTGCCAGCCCGCTATTGGCCATCAAGGCGGCCTGGCTGGCGATGGCGACCGGTTTCCAGGAGAACTCAGGTATTGAACAGATCGACGCCCTGCTGTCACGCGGCGGCATGGACAGTATGTTGTTTACGATCTGGCTGATTATCGGCGCGGTGACGTTTGGCATTATGGTGGATGACTTCGGCCTGCTGAACAAACTGGTTACGCCGCTGCTGCTGCGGGCCAAAACCGTGGGCAAGCTGTTTACCTCGGTGGTTGCTACCGCAATTGGGTTGAATATTGCCGCGGGCGATCAGTATATTGCGCTGCTGCTACCCACCCGGCTGTACCGTGCCGAATTTGCCAAGCGAGGGCTGGCACCAGAGAACCTGTCACGCATCGTTTCGGATGCCGGGATTGTCACCTCTCCGCTGATCCCCTGGAACTCCTGCGGAGCTTATATGGCTGCGGTACTGGGTGTCTCGACCATGGCCTACATGCCGTTTGCCATCTTTAATATTGCCGCACCGCTGATCACTCTGGCACTTGGCATCACCGGTTTTAATATTCGCCATATTCCGGTGGCTGATCCCTCAGAAGGAAATAATCCGAGCCGTAAAGCGGTTGAGAAGCAACAGCCGTGAAACCAATACCGAGGCGACAAAAACCAGAACCAGTAAGGTAAATTTAAGCGTGGCGTCATTGAAGTCATACAGCGTAGTAATGAAATAGAACACGCTGTAGTGAACGATATAGACGCCCACCATCGCCGGGCTGATAAACTCCACGACGCGGGTAAGCAATCGGCTCTTGATGGCGATATTATCAAACAGGATAAACAGCGCCAGGCTCATGCCCAACAGGTGCAGGTGCTCCAACACAAACCAGCCGGCGACGCTGATCTGGGTATGGGTTGACAGATAAAGTTCGTAGAAATACATGGAGATACCGATGGGGATCACCAGCAGCCTGGCGGCCCACTGCACGCTGGATTTTTTGGTGAACCTGCGACCAGGTGCTTCCCCCAGCACATGGCCAATAATGTAGTAGCCGCCCCAAACCCAAATAAACGAATAGCTGGAGATAAACAGCGGATCGTCTTGGGTATCCAGCGGGCTGAAAATATCCAACAGGGCAATAACGGCAACCAGCCCGGCAAACACGGCCGCAGTAACTTTCAAATGCTTAATGCCCTTAAGGATGATGGGGTAAATTAAATAGATGATCCCCATATTCAATAGTATGCCATTCTGTAAAATATAACCTTGATGAATGTATTGGGTTTTAATCAAAGATGAAACAATGTTCCAGAAAATAATTATCAGGATAATGGATTTTATTTTCACCATAATCTCCTGCCTGGTGAGTTTCTCTACCTCATCCATATAACCGATAATGATAAAAAACAAAGGCTTGGCAATAATAGACACAAAGTACAATATCCCCATGGTATTCGCATGGAGGAAACACTCGAGAGCACACATTTGGCTGGTCGAGAAGAAGGTGACGGCGGCAAAACAACTTAAACTCTTTAATGCCTGCTGGCTGACACTGTTGATCATGGTTTTCCATCCATCACCGGGTTGATATGACACACCCTACTGTTTTTTATAAAAATAATCTTAGTACATTAACACCCACTGCACAACGCGCATCTTTAGCCATGATCCGAATGAGCGCTCATTTCATGAGAGTTTTCTCATAGGTCGATGGACAGGTTTTGATATATTAACTATTTTTATACAACCTGCGTTTTTATGCTTAAAGCCCATTAGCTTCCCTAGCCAGCAACAATCCGTTACCTTTTGTTATTTCATTGATTTTATTTAAAAAAACAATAAACATGATTGCATCCTCAAGTTACAACCCGCCAAAGTAAAGCATTGTCATTAATTTTAGTATCTTTAAAGGATTGTTAATCAAGAATATTCTTGCATTTGGTTTTTTATTCCGTCAGGTGGCAGTATTTCACCCCTAATCGGAATCAACAGTGCTGATGTTGAAGAAAAAAGTTATTTGCGACAGGAAAATTTGCCGGTTATGACTATGATTTAATCGTACGTCGGTTGGTAACGTTATCCTTTAATTACGCAATACTTTATTTGACTTGGTGTCAGTAAGGAAAACCATGACGAGCTCATCAACGAATAAACTATCCCTATGGTCACTCACCGCACTGGTAGTGGGCTCCATGATAGGGGCCGGTATATTTTCTTTACCGGCTACCTTTGGGCGTGCTACGGGAGGGTTTGGTGCCATTATCGCCTGGTGTATTGCGGGCGGCGGGATGTTAATGCTGGCCTTTGTGTTTCAAACGCTGGCGCAACGTAAACCCGATCTCGATTCCGGTGTGTTTATTTATGCCAAAGCCGGATTCGGTGATTATCTGGGATTTGCCTCTGCACTTGGCTTCTGGGCCGGGACCTGTATTGGTAACGTCTCTTACTTTGTGCTGATCAAATCCACCCTGGGGGCCTTCTTCCCGATATTTGGCGATGGCAATACCATTCCCGCGGTGTTGTTTGCCTCGGTCATTCTTTGGGGATTCCATATTCTGGTACTGCGCGGGGTTAAAAGTGCTGCGGCTATCAACACCATTGCCACCATCGCTAAAATCCTGCCAATCCTCATCTTTATTATTGTGCTGATCTTTGCCTTCAAAAGTGACGTGTTTGCACTCAACTTCTGGGGATCTCCAGAGAGCGCAACCTCTGCAGCCTCTTTGGCAAGCGTGGGCGATCTCTCTCACCTCAACGACTACGGCTATGTCGGTCATGCCGCCGCCGCCATTGTCCCTACTGCGGAACCCGAATCCCTGTTCAGCCAGGTGCGCAGCACCATGCTGGTGACGGTATTCGTATTCCTGGGGATTGAAGGTGCCAGCGTCTATTCCCGCTATGCCAAAGAACGCAGCCACGTGGGCATTGCCACGGTGCTGGGGTTCATTGGGGTGCTGTGCCTGTTGGTGCTGATCACCATGCTGTCTTACGGCGTGATGCTCCGTCCCGATCTGGCGGCGTTACGCCAACCTTCGATGGCGGGCGTGTTGGAAGCTATCGTTGGACGCTGGGGGGCGATCTTCATCAGCGTGGGCCTGATTGTTTCGGTACTGGGCGCTTATCTCTCCTGGTCTTTGCTGGCGGCAGAAGTGCTGTTTTCCGCCGCAAAAAGCAAGAGTATGCCGAAGGTGTTCGCCACCGAAAACAGCAATGCGGTGCCCTCTTCCGCCGTCTGGCTGACCAACATCACCATTCAGGTGTTCTTAATCCTGACGCTGTTTAGTGATTACGCCTTCCAACTGGCGCTCGAACTGACCAGCTCCCTGACGCTGATCCCTTATCTGTTGGTAGGTGCCTATGGGCTGAAGCTGGCCATGACCGGCGAAACCTACGAAACCGATAAACGCGATCATAAAAAGGATCTGATCTTCGCGCTGATCGCCACCTTCTACGCACTGCTGATGCTGTACGCCGGTGGTATGAAGTATCTGCTGCTCTCCGCCATCATCTATGGCCCAGGCACGCTGCTATACATTATGGCCAAACGTGAACAGCACGCAAAAGTGTTCACCCCGGCCGAGATGGGGCTCTTTGTAATCGTTATGGTCGCCGCCGTTGCTGCAATCTACAGCATTGCCACTGGCGTTATCACAATCTGATCGAGGCAAGTCATTATGTCGACTAAAAAAAAGACGCAGTCCAAGTTTGGTGTTCATTCAGAAGTAGGGAAATTGCATAAAGTCATGGTCTGCGCCCCTGGCAAGGCGCATAACCGGCTGACACCGAGTAATTGTGATGAGCTGTTGTTTGATGACGTGCTGTGGGTTGAGCGCGCCAAGCGTGACCATTTTGACTTCATGACCAAGATGCGTGAACACGGCGTGGACGTGGTTGAAATGCACAACCTGCTGGCCGAAACCCTGGCGCTGCCCGAAGCCAGAAAGTGGATCCTGGATCAGCAGATTGTGCCTAATGAAGTGTCGCTGGGGATCTTGAATGAAACCCGCAGCTTCCTTGATGGCCTGGCACCACGGGCGTTGGCGGAGGTACTGATCGGTGGCCTTTCCACTACCGAGCTGGCTAAAGAAGGTTATGCCGACCACGAAGAGCTGAAGCTGATCCGCGAAGCGGTAGGCATTACAGAATACCTGCTGCCACCGCTGCCGAATACCTTATATACCCGTGATACCACCTGCTGGATCTACGGTGGCGTGACCTTGAACCCACTGTATTGGCCTGCCCGTCACGAAGAAACCATTCTGACTACGGCGATCTACAAGTTCCACCCAGACTTTGGCGAAGCCAATGTTAACGTCTGGTGGGGGGACCCAACTGTGCACCACGGTACCGCCACGCTCGAAGGTGGGGACGTGATGCCGATCGGCAACAAAACGGTGCTGATTGGGATGAGTGAGCGGACCTCGCATCAGGCGATCACCCAACTGGCCGCCGCGCTGTTTGCCAACAAACATTCCGGTGTTGAACGGGTGATGATTGCCGCTATGCCGAAACTGCGTGCCGCCATGCACCTGGATACGGTATTTACCTTCTGCGACCGCGATGTGGTGACGCTCTACCCGGCTATCGTCAATCAGATCAAAACCTTCTCACTGCGCCCGGATGCTGGCCCAACCGGCATGAAGCTGAGCCGCGATAAAGGCACCTTTGTTGAAGCCATTGCCGGAGCATTGAACCTGAAAAAACTGCGGGTGGTGGAAACCGAAGGCAACGACTACGACACCGAACGCCAACAGTGGGACAGCGGCAACAACATGGTGGCGCTCTCTCCTGGGGTGGTGCTGGCTTACGATCGTAATACCAAAACCAATACCCAGCTACGCAAAGAAGGGGTTGAGGTCATTGAGATTGTCGGTAGTGAGCTGGGCCGTGGCCGTGGCGGCGGCCACTGTATGACCTGCCCGATTATCCGCGATGCCATTGATTATTAATCGCCAGGCGTGATCAGAAAAGGCCGGATTTTCCGGCCTTTTTTATGCTGACAAAATCACTGCGCGTCTACGCGGTGAATATCCCCGATTCAAAGTCCTTCGGTGACAATTTTAGCAGCCGCAGCCAACACGTCTTTGCGGGCTTCGGCATTCTGCTGTGGCTGAGTGAAATAGGTCACCAACACCAACGGTGCGTGGTTAGCTGGCCAAATCACGGCGATATCGTTAGTGGTACCGTAATCACCGCTACCGGTTTTATCCCCAACCACCCATGTAGTTGGCAGACCTGCACGAATGCTGGCTCCGCCGGTAGTGTTCCCCTTCATCCATTCAACCAGCTGAGCACGCTGTGGTTCACCAAGCGCTTTGCCCAAGGTCAGGTTTTGCAGGCTTTTTGCCATCGCCAGCGGTGAGGTGGTGTCGCGCTTATCACCCGGAATAGCGGTATTTAAAGTGGGTTCGGTACGATCGAGACGGAAGGTTTTATCGCCAATAGTACGCGCAAACTCTGTCACTTTTGCCGGGCCGCCAAGATGCTCAAGGATCTTGTTCATCGCCGTGTTGTCACTGTACTGGATAGTGGCGGCGCTAAACTCGGCCAAGGTCATCCCGGTGTCCAGGTGTTTTTCGGCGATCGGGTTGTAGTTGACCAGATCGGATTGCTTGATCTCCATCCGCTTAGCCAAAAGATTTTTATCCGTCTCGCTCTGTTTTAACAGCGCTGACACCGCCATCACCTTGCTGGTGCTGCACATCGGAAAACGTTCATCCGCGCGATACAGGATCTGCGAATTATCAGCGGTATCGATCAGCGCCACGCCCAGGCGGCCACCGGAATTTTTCTCCAGTTCAGACAGTTGCTGCTGAATATTCGCCTTGGCATTAGCGGATTGCGCCCATAGCGGTGCGCTACCGAACAGCAACGGCATAACCGTAGCGACCATCAGGGTGGTTTGACGTAATGTATTTTTAACCATGTTTTGCCTCACATAAAATAGATTAATGCAGCGGAGTTCTCTTCAGATGGCGGGAAATATCCTCTGTTAGGCCGTTATTGACAAGCGACAAGAATTTTCTCTAGCATAAAGAAAATCTTTTGGATAACACCTATGCGCTCTAATCTTCCCCTGAATGCCCTACGTGCTTTTGAAGCCTCTGCCAGACATTTGAGTTTCACACGGGCAGCGCTGGAGCTCTATGTTACCCAGGCCGCCGTTAGCCAACAGGTTCGGCTGCTTGAAGAGCGCCTGGGTATGGTGCTGTTTAAACGCTTACCCCGTGGTTTAGAAATGACGGAGGAGTCGCGGGCGCTGTTTGCCGTGCTAACCGACGCCTTTGGCCATATTGAGAAAGCCTTCCGGCAGTTTGAAGGGGGACAATTCCAGGAGGTGCTCACCGTCGCCGCCGTCGGCACCTTTGCCGTGGGCTGGCTGTTGCCGCGTCTTGATCGGTTCAGGCAAGAGCATCCTTTTGTCGAACTGCGGCTGCGCACCAACAATAACGTCGTCAATCTGGCCGCCGAAGGGCTGGATTTCGCCATCCGTTTTGGCATGGGTTTGTGGCCATCAACCCATAACGAGATGCTGTTTGATGCTCCGCTGACCGTGTTGTGTACGCCCGCTACGGCTAAGCGGCTCGTCACCCCTGCCGATTTGCTGCAAGAGGATCTGCTGCGTTCTTACCGTGCTGAGGAGTGGGAAAACTGGTTTGCCGCCGCTGGCCTGCAGGCGGTGAGAGTTAATGGCGCCATCTTTGACTCATCCCGTCTGATGATCGAGAGCGCTATCCATTCCGGTGGTGTGGCATTAGCCCCACCGAAAATGTTTGCCCGGGAACTCGCCACCGCGCAACTGGTGCGCCCGTTTGCTACCGAAATCAACATGGGCAGTTACTGGTTAACCCATTTAAAATCGAAGGCAATGACCCCGGCGATGGAAATATTTAGCGAATGGTTACTGAAGGAAGCGGCAGAAGATAATTCGTAGGGGCACAGCATGCTGCCCCCCTACAGTATCCAGACTTATTGCAGCTCCTCACGGATCCGTTTGGCCGTGCTCTGCAACAGCTTATAGGCCTCATAGCGGTTAGCGTGCAACGGGTGGAAATCCGCATTCGGTTGGTATTGGCTATCCAACTTGGAAAACTGCGCCATCGCCTGTTCCACCGAGGTGGCAACCTTCCCCGCCACTGCACCCAGGATCGCCGACCCCAGCAATACCGGCTCCTCTGCCTTGGTTGTCACTACCGCGCAGCCACAGCTGTCCGCCAGCAACTGCCGCACCAACGGATGACGGCCAGCCCCGCCGCTGATCACGATCTGCTCAACGGTGACGCCCATCTGGGACTGGGCATCAAGGATTTGCCTGAGCCCATAGCCAATCCCGCAAATACCGGCAATATACAGGGCCACCAAGTTATCGAGGTTGCTTTCCATACCCAACCCGGCCACCACGGCACGGGAATGGGGATCGGCAAAGGGAGCGCGGTTACCAAGGAACTCGGGAACCACATGCAGACCATTGGCGAGTTTTGCTGCTGACGACGCACAAACCATTTTGGTCAGCGCCAAATCGGCCAACAAGGTTGGCAGTGAAATACCCAACGCCTTAGCCTGCTCCGCCGCCTCTGGTGCCGCGGGGTGGAACGAGACCAGCTGCTTGATAGCCGCCCCCGCCGCGCTTTGTCCACCTTCATTAAGCCAGAACCCAGGCACCATCGCAGAGTAATAGGGACCCCAAACGCCTGGAACAAAGGCCGGGTTTTGCGTAGTGGTCATCGTGCAGGACGACGTGCCAAACACGTAAGCCAGGTTATTGGTGACTCCACCGCCAACACCAACGGTACCAATCCCGCCAGCATGAGCATCAATCAAGCCCACGGCGACAGGCGTGCCCGCTACTAATCCCATTTCTTTGGCGGCTTCTGCCGTCAGGCCGTTGCCACAAGGCGTACCAGGTTCTTTGATATGTTCCCCAATGCGGCGGAACGCGTCGTCTGTCAACTCTTCAAGGCCGATGGTGCGGAAATAGTCCGGGTCCCAACGTTTCTCATGGGCCAGATAGGTCCATTTGCAGGTTACCGTACAGACGGAACGAGCCAGATCTCCTGTGGCGCGCCAGGTCAGGAAATCGGCCAGATCGAAGAACTGCCAGGCGCTATCGTAGACCGCACGACGGTTCTCCTTCAGCCAAAGCAGCTTGGGCGTCTCCATTTCTGGAGAGATTTTTCCGCCAACGTAGTTAAGTACCGGATGGCCGGTGGCGTTGATCCGCTCGGCCTGCTCCGTTGCCCGATGGTCCATCCACACGATAATGTTACGGTCGGGATCTTCCGATGGCCCTACCGCCAGAGGTTTGCCGTCTACATCGAGTACCACCAGGGAGCAGGTGGCATCAAAGCCAATGCCTGCCACGTTGTCTGGGGAAATACCGGATGCGGCCACCGCCTGCTTGATGCTGATGCATACCGCTTGCCATATCTCACGGCTGGATTGTTCAACATAATTTTCCGGGCCGCGGAACAGGGTGATCTCTTGGCTGGCATGCGCCAACATAGTACCGGAGAGATCAAAAACCCCTGCTCGTGCGCTGCCTGAACCCACATCGACACCAATAACGACCTGCTGTTGATTGTTCATCATTTTCACCTATCAGAGATCGACACTATTTGGCAGGATCACCAGGTCACGCACGGTGACATGCTTAGAGCGCGTTACCATAAACAACACCGCTTCGGCCACTTCCCTTGGCTGCATCAGGCTGCCGTTGGCCAGCGCCTCATCCATCTTGGCTTTTGGCCAATCGTCCAGTAGCGCGGTAACCACCGGCCCTGGTAACACGGCGCCAACCCGCACGCCATACTGCGCCACCTGGCGGCGCGTGGAGTGCACAAACGCCTGAACGGCAAATTTTGAGGCGGTATAAATCGGTTCCCAGACCACCGGTACGACCCCGGCGATCGAACTGGTAAACAGAATATCGCCAGACTTTTGCTCGATCAGATGCGGCAGCACCGCCTGCACCGAACGGAAAGCGGCGTTAATATTGAGATTAAGCACGCGATCCCAAACGTCCGGATCGCCTTCCGCCACCGGGCCACCAATGTACGCACCGGCATTGGCATGA
Source organism: Serratia sp. ASV30 (assembly GCF_016428815.1). Lineage (NCBI taxonomy): Bacteria > Pseudomonadati > Pseudomonadota > Gammaproteobacteria > Enterobacterales > Yersiniaceae > Serratia > Serratia sp. ASV30. The sequence continues at coordinate 42,060 of NZ_JAELTL010000046.1, forward strand.
AAAATATCGAGGCGTCCGGCAGCAGCCAGAATGCCGGGCAGCATACCGGAAACCTGCTGTGGGTTGAGCAAATCGATGACCAGTGGATACGCGTTTTCGCCAAGTTCATCGGTGAGGCGTTGCAGCTTTTCCTCGTCACGGTCGATCAGCACCACTTTAGCCCCGGCCTGGAGGAAAATACGCGCGCACTCCAGGCCGATACCCGAGGCCGCACCAGTGATCGCCGCGACCTTACCTTTGAGGGAGAAATTCAATTGGGTGAAATCTGTCATGGTTGGGTTCCTTTATTAAACAAAAGATCAAATCATCACGACGAAGTCACTGCGTGTAAGTTCATCGCGTTAAGAATTTGGCTGTCGATATTGCCCCTCACCCTAACCCTCTCCCAAAGGGAGAGGGAACCGAGCGTGCCACGGATTAGCTCCCGAGCCTGACTTAAGCACCGAATTCGCAAGGGCTAAAGCGTGCAGCTGTTCCTGACCCAGCTATATATTTGCAAGGGTTGGAAACGTCCCACCGCAGCTGACCCCAACGCCGTACCAGCCCCTCTCCGTTTGGGAGAGGTTTGGGGTGAGAGGGTATTTACGTCCCCTGTCACACCCTTTGCTCATGGCGCTCAATCGATTGAGCATAATTGCTACTTTTTATTTTTACTGTCAAGATATAGAAAATTGGGGAGCGAAATTTGTGACTGGGTTCAAAGCAAAAAAAACGACGATTTACGATCTGGCCGAACTGGCCGGGGCCTCCTCAAGCGCGGTCAGCGCCGTGCTCAATGGCAGTTGGAAAAAGCGCCGTATCGGTGCCCAACTGGCAGAAAAAATCCTGCGCCTGGCCGAAGAACAAGGCTATACCGTCAATCAGCAGGCCAGCCTGCTACGCCGTCGCAAATCGACGATGATCGGCATGATCGTCCCCAAGTATGACAACCGTTATTTTGGTTCGATCGTCGAGCTGTTCGAATCGATGGCCCGTGAACGCGGCCTGTTTCCGGTGATCACTTGCACCAGCCGCGATCCTGAACTGGAAATCGAAGCGGCTCGCACCATGCTCTCCTATCAGGTTGACTGGATCATCTCTACCGGTGCTACCGCCCCCGACAATATCACCGAGATCTGCGCTGCCTCCGGTATTTCAACGCTAAATCTCGATCTGCCAGGCACCCTCGCCCCTTCGGTGATCACCGATAACTATGCCGGGGCCAAAGAGCTGACGTTACGAATTCTGGCCAACTGTGAAAAACGGCTGGGCTACCTCAAGCCACTGATCTTCGTGGGGGGACGCGGGGTTGACCATAACACCACGGAACGCCTGCGCGGCTTCAGAGATGCCCACCGGCAGTTAGGCGTTGAGGTCATCGAAGAGAACCTGTTGGCCTGCGGCTATTCCCCAGACAAGGCCGAGCTGGCGATGAAAACGTTTATTGCTCAAGGCGGCGATCTGCAAACCGGGCTGTTCGTCAACTCGACGATCTCGCTTGAAGGTGTGATGCGCTGGTTGGTGGCGTCTGGCTATCGCGGAGATAAACAGCCGGTGATGGGCTGTTTTGACTGGGATCCTTTCGTACTGATGTTAGGCCATGACATCGTGATGGTGAAGCAGGACGTCAACAAGATGTTGCAGGCGGCGTTTGCACTGATCGATGCCAACTCGCAAGAAAAACAACTGATTGAAATACCGCCGATCTTCCCAGAGATGATTTGAGGTAACTACGCCGGTATCTTTCGAACGGGAGGCTTCAGGCCGCCCTCCCGTTCCGGTCCTCAATAATAAAAAAAACAACCGACTGCTATGTGCCAAAAGCAGACGTTGCCAAGGTCCGTCTGAATAGGTTTAAATACCATATTACCAATGGACATGGATTATTCGCATGAAAATACGATTATTAATACTCTTGCTGCTCATCACCTCCCAGTCGTGGGGACGTCAGCAAACCCCGAGGGAACAAGCGAAACACATGGCTGAAGCAGCATGTCTATTTCAATACGAGGTCATCAACTCTCGCTTTACTTTGGGTTTTTCTGAGGAAAAAGCCATCCAAACATCGACTATAATACTGACTAATTATCTGGAGAAGAATAAAAAGATAGCAGGTGATAAATTTCTCTCCTCGATTCGAAGAAATACAATTGCACAATTACGGGAATTGGAAGTAAGTAAAGAGGCAGTGCAGCAACTAAAATCTCCGTCATTAGATTTTAAAGATAAATTTTTATCTTCCTGTAATGAAATTAAAACGGAGCAGTTGGAAGCGATGCATGTTTTTGACTAAGTGCAGCATTCATATAGGCATGATATGCGTTTTTGAGGCTCTATCGTGTTTGTTACCTCCGCACCTCGCTCACCGAGGCTGTCCGCTTAGTGCTAGAAGCGGATGTTGTCGATATGATGTATTGGTTGATAGAATCCAAGTCTGAAAATCCAAATATTATTCTGTTAGCAACTTCAAAGTTGAAAAAGGCTTCCGAGAAAATAACCAACAAAAACAGCCTATTAAGGCTGTCTCTTATACACATCTGACGCTGCCGACGATGCCAACTGGGTGTAGTTCTCGGTGGTCGCCGTGGGTGGAGAAGGGGGGGGGGGGGGGGGGGGGGGGGGGGGGGGGGGGGGGGGGGGGGGGGGGGGGGGGGGGGGGGGGGGGGGGGGGGGGGGGGGGGGGGGGGGGGGGGGGGGGGGGGGGGGGGGGGGGGGGGGG
>NZ_JAELTL010000047.1:0-44294 GCF_016428815.1 Serratia sp. ASV30
CCCCCCCCCCCCCCCCCCCCCCCCCCCCCCCCCCCCCCCCCCCCCCCCCCCCCCCCCCCCCCCCCCCCCCCCCCCCCCCCCCCCCCCCCCCCCCCCCCCCCCCCCCCCCCCCCCCCCCCCCCCCCAATTTTAGATGTGTATAAGAGACAGGTTTTATCGTCAACATGTAATGCTGCCTGGTTAGTACGCACATACACCCGGTAATAGGTCGAGTCCCCACGTCCAGAACGGGCTTTTTCTTCATCAACCAAGGTGTCAGAACTCAAATGTTCCACTACGCCGGTTAATCCGCCGTAAATGGCATAGTCATAAGCGGTGATTTTGACCGTGGCTGGCAAGCCCGGATGAATAAATGCCACATCGGCTGGTTTAATATGCGCCTCAACCAGTAAGTTATCCTCCAGAGGAATAATCGTCATGATTTCGGCCCCCTGCTGGATAACGCCACCGCGGGTGGTGGTGCGGATGTTATTCACCGTTCCGCGTACCGGGGCAACAATAGTGGTGCGCTGCATCACATCCTGGCGGCCACGCAAGATCTCCTCAGCCTGAGCCAGTTCTGACCCCTGCTTGTTCAACTCACTGTTGGCATCAGAGCGGAAACGGTTGGTACGTTCGGCAATCTGCAGTTGGAATTCATTCGCTTGCCTACGCAGACGCAGAATTTCTACGTCCGAAATCAGCCCTTTCTTGGCTAACGGTGCGGAAAGCTGTACTTCATTTTCCGCCAGAGACAAGCTTTTCTTCAGGGCATCGACGCTCTCATTCAGCGTTCTCAACTGGGCATTGTAGGCCTGAGTTTCATCATTCACGATACTCGGAGCCGCCAGTACCTCAGGCGGAAACACCAACGCAGTATCATATGATTGTGCGCGTAAACGCGCTATCGTTGCCTTGAGCCCCAATACTTTCGATAATGATTCACCATAGCTGGAGCCTGCACGCGTGGGATCCATCTTCAATAACACCTGTCCTTTCTCGACGATGTCACCTTCATGCACATTCAGCTCTTCCAGGATCCCCCCTTCCAAGCTCTGGATAACCTGTTCACGGCTAGCAGGAATAATCTTTCCGTCGCCACGGGTGATTTCCTCAACCCTGGCGAAATGCGCCCACACTAATGCAACGACCACCACCAGCATAATGATATAGAGCATGATCATGCTGAACGGCGTCTTTTGTGAAATTAATGCGGCCTGCAGGTCATTCATAAACCGCAGATCTTCAGGTTTAATTTTCCCACTGTGCTGATTATTTTGGTTATTCTTATTCTGAGGTCCAGTTCTGTCTGCCGCATTCACCGTGATTTTCTTTGCCTCAGTTTCTTTTACTCGCACACCATTTTTATTGCCGATATCAGCATCATTAGAAGTGGCTAATGTAATGTCATCCTTGCTCATCCGTAGTTCCTTGTTGCAGATAGCCATCGTTGTTCAAGATGCAAAAGCCAGAGCTATCTGCATCTTGAAAGCGGTTGGGTATCGCTGATTGTTGCCGCCTGATTGAAATTAGAGTTGCTGATTCTGCTGGGTAATTGCCTGGCCATTTTTCTGGCCGTTAGCACTCAGCATCGCGATGACCTGCTCTTTCGGGCCATCAGCCATGACATGTCCGTCATCCAGAACAATCAAGCGGTCAAAAATATTCAGCACTGACATGCGGTGCGTCACAATAACCAACGTTTGTCCTGCTATGGCTTTTTGCAGTTGGCGAATAAACAGGGTTTCCGTCATCGCATCCATGGAGCTGGTTGGTTCATCCATCAGCAACACTTTCGGGCGCAGTAACAGACAACGTGCCAGTGCAACCAGCTGTTTCTGCCCACCTGACAAGCCGTTACCCATTTCCCCTACCTGCATGTCGTAACCCAACGGATGCTTGGCTGCGATACGATCCAGTCCAGTCATTTGGGCAACGCGCAGAAACTCTTCTGTGCTGGCTCCTGGGTTCCCTATTGTTACGTTGAAGCGCAAGGTACCACTGAATAGCCGGCAATCCTGGCCAACATACCCGACCGCTGTACGCCAATCTGCCGGATCGACCTGTGTCGCATCAACGCCATCAATCGAGATCTGGCCGCTACGCTGCTGATAAATCCGTGCCATCACGCGTAACAGCGTCGACTTTCCACTGCCGATGCTGCCGATAATCGCAACCCGTTCACCTGCCTTGATGGAGATATTGATATTCTCAAGAATCGACGGGGGCACCATCATGCCGGGTACAGGGTAAGCAAAAGCAACCTTTTTCAGGGTCAGATTACCGTTAAATTTTGGCGTCGGCAGATAGTTGATGGCCGGATCGCGATCCGTAGGTAATGACATCAACTGATTAAGTGACTTCAACGCCGTTTTTGCATGTTGATAGCGTAGTGCCAGCCCAACCACCGCAGCCAATGGTGCCAGCGAGCGGCCAGACAGAATAACCACCCCGATCATCGACCCCATAGTGAGCTCGCCCGCATGGATCAGATAAACACCAAACACCACGATCCCTACGGTACACACCTGCTGCATAAAGGTGACAAAGTTCGAGGTCAGTGCTGAAAGGTAACGGGTTTTCATGGAAGAAGCGGCAGCCAAAGCGCTGATGTCATCCCAGCGTTTTTGCATTACGCCTTCACCCTGAGCCGCTTTCAGAGCTTCCATTCCTCCAATAGACTCAATCAACATTCCCTGTTTTTGCGAGATCTCTCGGATATTTTCATCCATATAACGACTTAACGGCCATTGGATGAGCACACTGACCAGCAAAATAATCGGTATCGCCGCCAGCGGTACTATTGCCAGTTGTCCACCAATCAGGTAAATGATGAACATAAACAGTACACAGAATGGCAGATCTGACAGGGTCGACAACGTTGCCGAGGTGGCGAAATCACGTACGGCCTCGAAATCACGCAGTTGGTTGGCGAATGTCCCTGTCGATTGTGGTTTGCTTTCCATCCGCATCGCCATGACTTTACGGAAGAGTTTTGCCCCCACAATCAGATCGGCTTTTTTCCCGGCAACATCAATTAAGTAGGTACGAACCTGCCGGGAAATGAATTCGAACACAATGGCAATCAGCACTCCAATCGCCAATGACCATAAGGTGACATAAGCTTGGGTAGGGATGACGCGATCGTAGACGTTCATCGTGAAAAATGTAGAGGCCAGTGTCAGTATGTTAGCTAACAGTGCCGCCGTTGCCGCACTGTAAAAATAGTGCCGATAGCACCAAAGCGTAGAGAACAGCCAGTGCCCTTCACGGTTGGCTTGCGGCAGAATTTCATCATCCAGATGTGCATCCAGTCTGGGCTTGGGATTCGCCACCATGGTATAGCCATTGGTTGACAACTCCGCTTCCTGAATGCTGATGGTACCGCCACTTTCAGGTACGACGACCTGATACTCATAGCTTCCGCGTTTACCCGTTCGTGCGGTGACAATACAGTAGGTCCCATCACTGCGAGCAACCACCAAAGGGAATAAATAAGAGGAAATTTTGGCAAGATCGCGTTTGATCCAACCGGCAGCGATGCCGATCTGGTCCAGCATACGCAACGCCAATTCAGGTTCCAATTTGTCACCACGTGGTAACCCTGCGTACAGCACTTCTTTACTGGCCAGCTTGTTGTAGTACTTACACAACCATTCCACAGCCCAGAGTAATGAATCTCTACCGTGGTCTTCTACATTATCGAACTCTCGCGATTGAATCGCCGGAGAATCAGGGATCTCCGCTGACTCCGGAGATACCAATAATTGCTCGCTCATAATCATTCCCTGATGTTACTTAAAGGCTGTGGTTTAGTATTCATGCTAAGCTTTAGATATATCCTAACACAAAAAATATATTAGCTACCGCAAGAAATGGAGTAAGCATTTACTTAAATTACAGGTAAGAACTAGGAAAATGCTCAGGTCGACCTTTTTTTTGTAACCAAAGGAAATGAAATTAATTAACTCATCGAGTTGAGATGATGGTTTGTGATTTATTGACAGTCAAAAAAATGAAATTGAAAGGGACTCCAAGAACCTGTCCATTAATGTTCTAGCAACAGTTTTCGGGCATTTTTTCAAGCGACTATTCGTAGCTGTAACTCATAGTTCGAGGGACTCACGTAGTCATTATTGGAATGGTGGGTAATGAGTAGAATATGTGCTTTTCGATATAGGTATCAATAATATTTCCATTCAATAGGCGCGAGTGTGAGAAGGAAATCGTTTTGCGCACCAAGCGCTTAATGCAAGCTCTTAACGTCTGGTTATTACATTCAATACTGTTAGAAAATATTGGCGTTTAGTGCTAAAAATATTTATCTAATACGGCATCTGTGGATTGCTTGCTGTAAAATATGCTAACAAATTCATTTTTCTATCCCTATTCTGTGTGGTGAGATTGTTGTTAAATATTCTACCCATCAGCTCTGTATTGAGATATGAAATGGAAAAGGCGCGTTGCTACGCGCCTAACTGAAGTTTACTTGGCTTGTAGGTCGATCTTATACAGCTCAAAGCCGATGCTGTCGTTACCTACGGACTTCATCGGGTACTGCGCGTTATCCTTAATAAATGCAGCAGCCTTCTCGTTAGGGGAGGTCTCAAAGCGGATATCCAGCGGCTGTGGGCTGTGGAAGCTGGCCAAACGCCAGTTATTGTCCGCCTGTGGATGCACCGCGCCGTGCTTCTGGGTTTCTTCGCTGATGTAGGCCGCCAATACCGCGCGGTTCTCATCCGGTGAAGCAAAGGCAATATGCTTATCGCCCGTTCCGGCAAACTTGCCGCCGTAGGCACGGTAGTTGTTGGTCGCAACCAGGAACTGGGCGTCAGGATCGATCGGCTTGCCCTTAAAGGTCAACTGCTTGATACGCTCCGCCTGGTCATTGATCAGCGTACACTCTCCGTCGTAACGTGCCGGTTGGCTGACGTCGATTTGATAATTGACGCCGTCGATCACGTCAAAATTATAGGTGCGGAAACCGTCCCAATTGATCAGCCCCTGCGGTTTGCTACTGTTAACGTCAATTTGGTTGAACTGCCCGGCGGAGCACTCCAGCCACTCTTTCACTTCCTTACCGCTGGCTTTAACCACCACCAAGGTATTCGGGTAGAGATAGAGATCGGCGGCATTGCGGAAGGTGAGCTGGCCTTTTTCCACCTCGACAAAGCTGGCGGGATCGTTCTTGCGGCCGCCCACTTTGAACGGTGCTGCAGCGGCCAATACCGGCAGATCGGCCAGATCCGGATCGCCTTGAATATAACGCTCGACGTAGGCTCTTTGCGCATTGTTGACGATCTGCACGGTAGGATCGTCCTGGATCAGGGCCAGATAGCTGTACATATTGCCGTCGGACTTGCCGATAGGCTTGCTGACGAACTCACGCGTTCCCTTATGATCTTCCTCTAACACCTTGACCAGCGCGGGATCTTCCGCTGCCAACGAACGCTTGTTCTCTTTGTCATAAACCGGCCTGGCTTGCGCCTTCGCTGCGGTAACCTTCCAATTTCCCTCATCGTTATTCAATTGCAGATCCACGATGCCGAGATGATCGCCCCATTGGCCGGGCATCACCGCAGGTACGCCGTTCAGCAGGCCTTTATCGATATCCGCGCCTTTGATATTGGCGAAATCCTTGCTGGGGAACACCGCGTGCGCATGGCCGAACATGATGGCATCGATGCCTGGAACCTGGCTGAGGTAGTACACCGAGTTTTCCGCCATGGCCTTATAGGGATCGCTGGAAAGGCCAGAGTGGGGGATCGCGACGACCAGATCGGCACCTTGTTTGCGCATTTCCGGTACATAGCGTTTGGCGGTTTCGGTGATGTCGTTTACGGTCACTTTCCCCTGCAGGTTGGCTTTGTCCCACACCAGGATCTGCGGCGGCACGAAGCCGATATAGCCGATACGTAAAGTATGAGCTTGGCCATCACGGTCTTTTACCGGGGTATCGACAATAATGTAGGGAGTGAACAACGGTTTTTGCGTGGTGGCATCAATAACGTTGGCGTTGACGTAGGGGAATTTGGCACCGGCCAGGGCATTCTTCAGATAGTCGAGCCCGTAGTTGAACTCGTGATTACCGATATTGCCCACCACATAATCCAGGGTATTCATCGCCTTGTAGACCGGGTGGGTATCGCCAGGTTTCAAGCCCTTGGCGGCCATATAGTCAGCCATTGGGCTGCCCTGGATGATGTCACCGTTATCGACCAGCACGCTGTTGGTCACCTGCTGGCGAGCGTGTTGGATCAGGCTGGCGGTGCGCACCAGGCCGAATTTATCGGTGGGCTTATCCTTGTAATAGTCGAAGTCCATCATATTGCCGTGCAGATCGCTGGTTTCCAGCACGCGCAGGTCAACCGTGGCTGCCTGCGTTGAGGCGCAAACCAGCAGGGCCAGGGCAGATAGTCCCAAAGGGCGCTTGATCATGGTTATCTCCATTGGATTAATCTTAGAGTGGCATCTCAAAGGGGTATGTAATTACCACTCTCTTTATCAGCAAACTGTGAAGTCTGGCATAAATTGGCCGAATGTAACGGACAGATATGCAAAGTTGTGACAGAGAAGACTTGAATAAATACCGCAGCTTAGCGAGTTGAGATGGATATTCCGCCCAAAAAAAACTAGGCTGCAAGCTATAGAAAGGGGAAATGTCCCACGGAACTTAATGTCTGAGGTGCACTATGTTGGAGCAGATTTGCCAGCTGTCCCGCGAGGCGGGTACGGCGATCATGGCGGTATATCATGGTGAACAACCGCTTGATGTGGCGCAGAAAAAAGATGATTCACCGGTGACTGCCGCGGATTTGGCCGCGCACCATATTATCAAACGAGGTCTGGCGGCACTGACGCCGGAGATCCCACTGCTCTCAGAGGAAGACCCTCCTGCCTGGGAAGTCCGCCGTAACTGGACGCGTTACTGGCTGGTCGATCCGTTGGACGGTACCAAAGAGTTTTTAAACCGTAACGGTGAGTTCACGGTCAATATCGCGCTGATCGAAGAGGGTGAGGCGGTAATGGGAGTGGTCTATGCTCCGGCGATGGACGTGCTGTATCTGGCCGAACGCGGCAAGGCCTGGAAGGAAGAGGGGGGCCGACGTCGTGAGATTAGCGTCAGTAATGCCGAGCTACCGTTGGTAGTGGTCAGCCGCTCTCATAGTGATGAGGAATTACAGGATTATCTGCAACAGTTGGGCGCACACCAAACCATCTCTGTAGGTTCGTCACTGAAGTTCTGCCTGGTGGCGGAAGGGCGGGCGCAGCTTTACCCACGGTTTGGGCCAACCAATATCTGGGATACGGCGGCAGGGCACGCGGTAGCGGTAGCAGCCGGGGCTCAGATCCACGATTGGCAGGGCAAGCCGCTGTTATACACCCCGCGTGAGTCTTTCCTGAACCCTGGCTTTAGGGTTTCTCTGTTTTAGGCTGCGCACCGCGTATCGCCGTGCGGGACGCCGTTTAAGCGCTATTTCAGCAACTGGTGCAGCATCTCCATCACCTGCTGCACCTCTTGCGGCGTCAGTGCGCCATCTTTGGCAAACTGGATCTTGCCTTCTTTATCGAGCACCACAATTGCCGAGCCTTTTGGTTGCAGGTCCCAGGCTTTTTTGACGTTGCCATTACTGTCGACAATGAACTGCGACCAAGGGAACTCTTTCTTGCTGTCTTCAATACTGTTACGCACAAAGATGGCGGTGCCGATGATGGCGTCGTCGGTATTGACGATGGTCGTCGTTTGGTAACGATCATGCGGTAGCTTAGCGGCTTTGATGGCTTCAATCAGCGGATCGTTGAGCTCTTTGGCCGAAGTGCGGCCAGCAATATGTTGCACCACTCGCACTTTTCCACTGAGCTGCGCGCTATTCCAACCTTTGTAGCTAAACTTATTATCAACATAGTCCAACTCACCTTTATCGCTGACGCCGATAGGTGCCACGCGCTGGTGGAGCTGAAGGTTGTGAGCAGAGGCCAACATCGGGGCCAACAGCAGCGATATTATCAGCATGCTATTTTTCATGCGTTCTCCTGCAGAGGGAAATAAGTCTCAATATGACTCAAGGTGATTAAAGCATAGGTGCTCATCCGAGGTCTGTCCTGTTAACCGGATCGCAGTTTTTCCTTCTGGAGACAATTACGCGCTTTTTGAATGGATATACTGCAAAGGTTATAAATAGGTATACACAATTCTGTCAGCAAGTGTAAATCCAGGATAGAAATCCAGGCGAAGTTGAACGAAATGGTCTTTACTCAGTCTACTAGAAAGCAATCAAGTTGCGCTCCGAATGTCGAGGTGGCCGCTTTGGCCGCTCGCTGAGCGCATGGATCCAATGGGAGGAGAGTAACAACTATGAGAATCTTCCAGCGTTATAACCCACTGAAAGTGGCTACGTATGTAAAAACCCTGTTCCGGGGGCGGCTGTACATCAAGGATGTGGGGGCGTTCGAATTCGACAAGGGGAAAATCCTGTTGCCGAAGGTTCGTGACAAACGCCACTTCAATGTGATGTCAGAAGTTAACCGGCAGGTGTTGTTACTGCAGGCCGAAATGGGCTAAAGCGCGATGTATGGAGTACCTGCAAAGCAAAGTAACTGCGGCCCCTTAGGGGCCGCTAATGTTTCTACCGCAGGAGAATTTAGGCCTGAGGTGTTTCATCTGGGGCTTTTGGTAGCACTGTGATCGGTTTGTCGACCAGCCTGGTGACCAATAGCTGATCAATTTTGTAGCTGTCGATATCCACCACTTCAAACTTGTACCCGGCATATTTTACAAAGTCGGTACGTTTCGGGATTTTGCGCAGCATGTACATCATAAAGCCGCCAATGGTTTCGTAGTTGCCAGCCTGTGGGAACTCATCGATATGCAGTACACGCATCACGTCTTCGATTGGCGTCCCACCTTCAATCAGCCACGAGTTCTCATCACGCGTCACGATCTGCTCTTCCTGGCCTTGGCCTACCAGGTCACCCATCAGCGTGGTCATCACATCGTTCAGCGTAATAATCCCGACCACCAAAGCATATTCATTGAGGATCACCGCAAAGTCCTCACCCGCGGTTTTAAAGCTTTCCAGCGCTTCTGACAGGGTCAACGTATCCGGCACGATCAGCGCCGAGCGGATCTGCACACCGCTGCTCAGTACCAGGCTCTGGTTGCCCAAAACGCGGTTCAGCAGGTCTTTGGAGTCAACATAGCCAACGACCTGATCGATATGGCCGTCGCACACCAGGAACTTGGAATGCGGGTGAGTGGAGATCTTTTCTTTAATACTGTCTTCGCTTTCCCGCAGGTCGAAGTAAATCACGCTTTCGCGGGACGTCATTGAAGAGGGCACGGTGCGCGATTCCAACTCGAAGACGTTTTCAATCAGCTCATGTTCCTGTTTACGCAGTACCCCGGCCAGCGCGCCAGCTTCCACCACCGCGTAAATATCTTCGGAGGTGATGTCGTCTTTACGCATCATCGGCAGCTTGAACATGCGGAAAATCAGGTTGGCCATGCCGTTGAAGAACCAGACCAGCGGGCGGAACAGCATGATCGAGAAACGCATCGGGTTGATGATCCGGACGGCAACCGTCTCTGGTGCAATCATACCGATGCGCTTCGGCGTTAAATCCGCGAACAGGATGAACATGCTGGTCACCATCACAAACGAGCACATAAAGCTTACCTGTTCGGAAATCTCGGGTGACAGAAAACGGTCGAAAATCAATTTGAAACTGGGGGAGAAGGCTGCATCGCCAACGATACCGCCGAGGATGGCCACGGCGTTGAGGCCGATTTGCACCACGGTAAAGAAAATACCCGGGGTTTCCTGCAGCTTAAGGACCCTGGCGGCATTGATGTTACCTTCATCAGCCATCAGTTTGAGTTTGATCTTGCGTGACGCAGCCAGAGAGATTTCTGAAAGCGAGAAAAACGCACTCACTGCGATCAGAAAAAGAATCAGTAAAATACTGTTTAACATAGTCTATCCATTCGTACCGACGGGATGTCGGCGATCTTTCGGAGGGGTAATACCGTTTAAAAAGGTGGATCCAAGGTGCGTTATATCACGCGCCCACAAAAGCGGGCCGCAAACGCGGCCCAACACAGTATAGCAGTTGCCCCGTGAGGGCCGCCAGTGGTTAAAAATTAACAGCTTAACCCTGTGGCGGCAGGCACACCCCAATGCCGCCCAGGCCACAATAGCCGCCTGGATTCTTATGCAGGTATTGTTGGTGGTCATCTTCTGCATAGTAGAAAGGCAGTGCCGGTGCGATTTCAGTGGTGATGGTGCGCTGATCGCCCGCTTTATCCATCGCCTGTTGGAATGCTTGCAGGCTTTGCTCCGCTTCGGCCTGTTGTTCTGCATCCAGGTAGTAAATAGCAGAGCGGTATTGGGTACCGATATCCCCGCCCTGACGCATGCCCTGCGCAGGATCGTGGTTTTCCCAGAATACCTGTAACAGTTGGCGATAGCTGATGACCTGCGGGTCAAAGACTACGCGTACCACTTCGGCATGCCCAGTCTGGCCGCTGCATACCTCGCGATAGGTTGGATTTGGCGTATAGCCACCGCTGTAACCTGCGGCAGTGCTATAAATCCCCGGCTGCTGCCAAAACAGGCGTTCAACGCCCCAAAAGCAGCCCATGCCGAAGATGGCCGTTGCCATCCCCTCGGGTACGAAGGTCATGGAATGGCCGGTCACCTCGTTAAGCGCAGCGACGGGCATTGGCGTTGTACGGCCAGGAAGCGCACTTGCCTTATCGATGTTGTGAGACTTATCAAAAGATTGCATCATGTTTGACTCCCATTGCCATAATAAGAATTAGCCTAATAGGGACGCGTGTCAGTTGTAACTGGCCGCTTCTTTGCCCACAATAAGCCCTATCTAAGGTTTATGTATCAGCTTAACGCAGTATTTTGAGCGCCAAAAGCTAAGAATGCGTCTTGTTTTCGGTAACGGTCGATGCCGCATGGGCCGCGTCTGGGATCTAAAGGTAAGGGGGGCAGTCTGATAGCGCAGCACCGCCCCAGCACCAGAGCAAAGGTACTGACAGGACAGAAAAATCAATTAAGGAGCACCTGTGCCACGATATCGTGTCCTTTGCATGTTATGTGCGCTATTCGTTACGCCGTCGGTGTTAGCAGCGAATGTGCGGCTGCAGGTTGACGGCCTGAGTGGGGATTTGGAGCGCAACGTTCGTGTGCGCCTTTCGGCGATCACGCCGGAAGAGGTTAATGCCGAAGGGCGTTTTCGCGCTCGGGTGGATGCTGCCATCCGCCTGGGGTTGCGGCCGTTGGGCTATTATCAGCCTACGATTGAATTCACCTTTGATGATAACCCGAAGCTTTCGCGGCCGGTATTGATCGCCAAGGTCGATCCGGGTGAACCGGTGCGTATTGCAGGTGTGGATATCCAGCTGCAAGGCGGGGCCAGAACCGACGAAGATTACCTGAATCTGGTCAGAACCGATCGCCCAACGATTGGCGAGATCCTCAACCATGGTCAGTTCGACAGTTTTAAAAGTTCGCTGACCAACCTGGCGCTGCGTAAAGGCTATTTTGATGCTCAAATGCTCAAGAGCCAACTTGGCGTGGCGGAAGAGTTGCATAAGGCGTTCTGGGACATTGATTTCGACAGTGGTGAGCGCTATCACTTCGGCAAAGTGATTTTCAAGGGCTCGCAAATCCGCGAGGACTATCTGCAAAATCTGCTTCCCTTCCATCAGGGGGATTATTACAGCTCGAACGATCTTGCCGAACTTAACCGCCGTTTATCTGCCACCAACTGGTTCAACTCGGTGGTGGTGTCTCCAGACTTTACCGATTCTAAAGAGAGCAAGATCCTGCCGTTAGATGCGGTGGTGACGCCACGAAGCAGCAATATCGTGGAGCTAGGTGGTGGTTTTTCTACCGACATTGGCCCGCGTGTACGGGGAACCTGGCGTAAGCCCTGGCTGAACGATCGGGGCCACAGCCTGACCACCACCGCCAGTATTTCCGCGCCAGAGCAGCAGTTGGATCTGACCTACAAAATCCCGTTGCTGCGTAGCCCGCTGGAACAGTATTACCTGTTGCAGGCCGGTTTCAAACGTACGGACCTGAACGATACTCAATCTGACAGTACCAAGGTCGTGGCTTCTCGTAACTGGGATCTTTCCAGCGGTTGGCAGCGTGCGATCAACCTCAGCTGGCGTCTGGACCACTTTACCCAAGGTACCGTCACCAATACCACCATGCTGCTTTATCCTGGTGTGTCCATCAACCGTACGCGTTCACGCGGTGGCCTGATGCCGGTATGGGGCGATAGCCAGCGCTACTCCATTGACGTGTCGGATACCACTTGGGGCTCCGGGGTCGATTTTGCGCTACTGCAGGCGCAGAACGTCTGGATCCGCACCTTGGGCGAGAAAAACCGCTTTGTGGTCCGTGGCCAGGTCGGCTGGATCGAAACCAACGATTTTGACAAGGTGCCGCCGGATTTGCGCTTCTTCGCCGGTGGCGATCGCAGTATCCGTGGTTATAAATTCCAGGGCATTTCCCCGCGTGGAGATGATGGTAAGCTGACCGGTGCCTCTAAAATGGTGACGGGGTCGCTTGAGTATCAATATAACGTCACCGGCCGTTGGTGGGGGGCGATGTTTGTGGATTCCGGGCAGGCGGTCAATAAATTCTCAGACAGCGATTTCAAGACGGGGGCGGGCGTCGGCGTGCGCTGGCAGTCGCCGGTAGGGCCGGTGAAACTGGATATCGCCGCGCCGGTTGGGGATAAAGAGACCCACGGCCTACAGTTTTATATCGGTTTGGGGCCTGAACTATGAGCCTGATAAAAAAGATTTGTCTGGGATTTTTGATCCTGCTGTTGCTGCTGATCGGCACGTTGGCGTTTTTGCTTGGCACCACGACCGGCTTGCATATGGTAATCAACGGGGCTGCCCGCTGGGTACCCGGGTTAGAAATTGCGGAGGTCAGTGGTGGCTGGCGCGATCTGACCCTGAAAGGCGTGAAGTATCAGATGCCGGGCGTGGCGGTTAACGCCGGGCAGTTCCATCTCTCGCTCGATCTCTCCTGTTTTAAACGCAGTTCATTGTGTGTCAATGCGCTGACCGCACAGGATGTTGATGTGGTGGTGAAAACCGCCGAAATGGCGCCTTCTGTGCCGGTTGAGGAAAGCAGTGAACCGATCGGCGATCTCAGCACGCCTTATCCCATTACCCTGCGTAAGCTGGCGTTGAATAACGTCAAGCTTACCGTGGACGACACGGCGATCTCGCTGGGGGAATTCAGCACTGGTGCACAGTGGCAGGAACGTGCGTTGACGTTGATGCCAACTACGGTTCGCGCTTTGCTGGTCGCCTTGCCAAAAACGCCGGTCAATCCTTTACCGGAGGCGCTGCAGCCAGCTGCGGAGAAAGTGGCGGACAAGTTGGCAGAGAAAACGCCGGTTGTGCCAGCATTGGTGCCACCGCCAGTGGAAGAGAAACCGTTGGGCGAAACCCTGAAGGCGCTGTTTGCCAAACCGCTGCTGCCGGATCTGCCAGAAATTCGTCTGCCGCTTGATATTACCGTTGAGGAAATCAACGGCGAGCAGCTACATCTGACCGGGGACACTGAGGTGTCGATCACCCGCTTGCAGCTGCAGGCCAGCACCAAAGATCAGCACATTCAGTTGGATCGCTTTGACGTGAGATCGCCGCAAGGCATGATTTCCGCCAAAGGGCAGGCAACGCTGACCGGCAGTTGGCCGGTGGAGATGGTGGCCAACAGCACGCTGAATATCGATCCGCTGAAAGGCGAGAAGATGAAGCTGAATGTGTCTGGTGGGCTTCGTGAAGAGCTGAAAGTAGCGCTTAACCTGTCTGGCCCTGTTGGTGCGCAGCTGGATGTGCAAACCCAGTTGGCAGAGGTGGGGTTGCCCTTGGCGTTGACGCTGCAAAGCAAACAGCTGAAATGGCCGCTGACCGGCGAGGCGCAGTATCAGGTTAATGACTTCCGCCTGCGCTTTAACGGCAAGGCCGCGGATTATGCGTTATCTACCCGCGCCAATTTCAAAGGCCAGGATCTGCCACCAGCAGTGCTACAGCTGGATGGTAAAGGTAACCTTGAACAGTTCAGGCTCGAGCGCTTGCGGTTGGTTGCGCTGGAGGGGAATACCGATCTGACGGCGCTGGTGGACTGGAGTAAAGCGATCAGTTGGACATCACAACTGACGCTTTCAGGCATTAATACCGCCAAGCAATGGCCGGAATGGCCAGCGCGCTTGGAAGGGAAAATCACTACTCGTGGCAGCCTGCACGGCGGCAGTTGGCAATTACAGGTACCGGTGCTGCAGCTTGACGGCAATGTGAAACAAAACAAGGTATCGGCACGTGGTTCCCTGCGTGGCAATGCGGCCGGGCAGTGGACGATCCCAGGTATCGATCTGGCGTTAGGGCGCAATACGCTGAACGTCAAAGGCCAGTTGGATGAGAAAAGCTGGGTGCTGGATGCCAATGTTGATGCAGCACATCTCGATGGCGCTTTGCCTGGCCTTGCTGGGAATGTCCGCGGGCAGTTGAAACTGCGCGGGAATATGCAGGCACCACAGTTATTGGCAGACCTGACCGCGACAGGCCTGCAATGGCAGGCGCTGCACATCAATCGGATTAAGGTCAACGGCGATGTCCGTTCCAGCGATCAGATCCAGGGGCAGCTGGCGGTACGGGTTGAACAGCTCAAACAGGATACGTTGCAGGTCAATCTGTTGACGTTGGATGCCAAAGGCAGCGAGCGCCAACATCGGTTGCAATTGAATATCGATGGCAAGCCAGTCTCCGGGCAATTGGCGCTGGAGGGCAGCTTTGATCGCCAGCAACAACGCTGGCGAGGCAACCTGAACAACACTCGCTTTGATACGCCGGTAGGCGAATGGCGTCTTAGCCGTGCCATCGCGTTGGATTACCTGAATACGCAACAGAAGATCAGCGTAGGACCGCATTGCTGGGTGAACCCGAATGCCGAGCTGTGCGTTCCTAGAACCATCGAGGCGGGGGCTAGCGGCCAGGCCAGCGTAGTACTCAACCGCTTTGACCTGGCGATGATCAAACCGTTCCTCGGGCCGGATACCTCCATGAACGGGGTCTTTACTGGTCGAGCTGACGTGAGTTGGCAACCGGGGGGCGCATTGCCACAGGCGAAGGTTTCACTAGTGGGCAAAGGGGTGAAAGTGGTGCAGCAGGTGCAAGGCAACGCATTGCCGATTGCCTTTGACACGCTAAACCTCAATGCAGGTCTGAACAATGGCCGGGCGCAGGCAGACTGGCTGATCAAGCTGACCAATAACGGCCAGTTTAACGGCAACGTTCAGATCGCCGATCCGCAGGTACGCCGCACTATCAGCGGCAACGTAAATATCACCAATGTGTCGCTGGCGCTGCTTAACCCGATACTGACGCAGGGCGAGAAAGCTGCGGGGATGCTGAATGCCAACCTGCAATTAGGCGGTAATGCGCAGAATCCGCTGGTGTTTGGCCGTCTGGCGTTGGATAAGGTGGCGATCGTTGGCCACTGGATGCCGTTTGATATGACCGAAGGCCGCCTGGCGATGAACTTCAACGGGATGACCTCGACCCTAGAAGGATTGCTGGCGACCACTCATGGGCAGCTCAACCTTGCCGGGGATGCCGACTGGCGGGATATCAATGCCTGGCGTGCACGTATTGCAGCCAAGGGCGATCGGCTACGGGTGACCCTGCCGCCAATGATACGTATTGATGTTTCGCCGGATGTGGTATTTGAAGCCACGCCGCAGCTGTTCTCACTCAACGGTAGCGTAGCTATCCCTTGGGCGCGCATCACGGTGCAGGAGCTACCAGAAAGTGCGGTCGGAGTTTCTCCTGATGAAGTGATGTTGAATAACCAGCTCAAGCCGATCCAACCGGCGACGGCAGGGATCCCGATCAACAGTAACCTGACGATCCGCGTGGGTAACGACGTGCGTCTGGATGCATTTGGTCTGAAAGCCAGCCTGCGTGGCGATCTGCGTGTGGCACAGGACCGAAATGGTCTGGGGGTGCATGGCCAGATTAATATTCCATCGGGGCGCTTCCATGCTTATGGTCAGGATCTGCTCGTGCGCAAAGGCCAACTGATCTTCTCTGGGCCACCGGATCAACCGCTGCTGAATATTGAGGCGATCCGTAATCCGGACGCTACGGAAAATGATGTGACCGCCGGTGTCCGCGTGACCGGCATGGCCGATGCGCCAAGGTTGGAAGTGTTCTCCGATCCGGTCATGTCTCAGCAAGAAGCGCTGTCTTACCTGCTGCGCGGCCAGGGATTAGGGGCTGGCGGTGCCGATGGCAACGCCATGACCTCAATGTTAATTGGCATGGGGGTTGCACAAAGTGGTCAACTTGTGGGTAAAATCGGTGAGGCGTTTGGCGTAAGTAATCTGGCCCTGGATACCGAGGGAGTTGGCGACAGCTCTCAGGTAGTGGTGAGCGGCTATGTCCTCCCTGGCTTACAAGTAAAATATGGGGTGGGGATCTTCGACTCATTGGCCACGCTGACGTTGCGATACCGCCTGATGCCTAGGTTGTATCTGGAAGCGGTGTCTGGTCTCGACCAGGCACTGGATGTGCTCTATCAGTTTGAGTTTTAGCTATGCGAATAATTGTCTACGGCAGTTTACGACGCAAACAGGGAAACAGCCATTGGATGACCAACGCCCAATGGTTGGGTGAACATGAGTTAGAAGGCTACCAGCTGTATAATCTGGGCCACTACCCGGCGGCGATCCCTGGAGAGGGCACGGTACACTGCGAAGTGTATCGTATTAACTCATCGATTCTGGCCGAGCTGGACGAGTTGAAAAGTAATACCAAAGACTACAAGCGCGAGCTGATCCGTACGCCTTATGGCAGTGCGTGGATCTACCTGTATAGACACAGCGTGGACGGTTTCCCGCGGATTGAAAGCGGTGACTGGCTGAAGCGTCTTGACGAAAAGCAGTAAAAAAAACACCGCTCATTTGGGCGGTGTTTTTTTATCAGTTCGGGCGAGACTTACTTCTTGGCGCGCTCGAAAGAGGCAACGATCTCAGCTTTGGCTGCGGCAGCGTCTGCCCAACCTTCTACTTTGACCCATTTGCCTTTTTCCAGATCTTTGTAGTGTTCAAAGAAGTGGCTGATCTGCGCTTTCAGCAGTTCTGGCAGGTCGTTCACATCTTTAATGTGATCGTACTCTTTGGTCAGTTTGCTGTGCGGTACGGCAATCAGTTTGGCATCTTCACCGGCTTCGTCGGTCATTTTCAGCACGCCAACTGGGCGGCAGCGGATCACAGAGCCTGGTTGCAGTGGGTATGGGGTCGGCACCAACACGTCTACCGGATCACCATCCAGTGACAGGGTGTGGTTGATGTAACCGTAGTTGCACGGGTAGAACATCGCCGTGGACATGAAACGGTCAACGAACAGCGAGCCGGTTTCCTTGTCGATTTCGTATTTGATTGGATCGGCGTTAGCCGGGATTTCGATAACTACGTAGATGTCTTCTGGCAGGTCTTTGCCAGCAGGGACCAGGTTCAAGCTCATGTCGGTTTCCTTTAATCAAACCAGAAATGGAGTGGCGGCTATTATAGCGGAGTCTTTTGTGATTTCCCGCCCTTTTCATCATTGAGCTGCTGCCTGGTCGATAACAGCAACTTTTCCAGATTAATCCCTTAATGATTGAAGTTTACTCCCCGGCTGCCGATAACTTCCTCAAATAATAACGGTCCAGCAGCTAGCTGAGCCTGCCTTCTTGCCTCCTCTACATCTGAAGCTACTTTTTTCTAAAGCCGGGAAACACTCATGTTAAAGAAGATCACCGTTAAGGCCGGGCTGATTGCCCTGTTGAGCCTGATGACGTTGCTGTTGATTGTTGTCAGTATCATCGGGGTTAAAGCCATTAACGACGGAACACGCTCGCTACAGACTCTGAACCAGATCCTGGGGGAAGAACTGGGTTCGTTGGCCAACAGTTCCAACCTGGCGCTACGGGCCAGAACGGCGGCCTCGCTTGCAGTACGCCAGCGCGAGATTGGTCAAATTGAGGTTGCTGACGCCTCGGTGGGGCGTATTTATGGCTATCTGGAACAGTCGAAAAAGGAAATGGCGCGCTTTGTCGACGTGGGAACGGTGACCGAACGGGGTCGCCAATTCTCAATGCGG
This sequence comes from Serratia sp. ASV30, assembly GCF_016428815.1. Lineage (NCBI taxonomy): Bacteria > Pseudomonadati > Pseudomonadota > Gammaproteobacteria > Enterobacterales > Yersiniaceae > Serratia > Serratia sp. ASV30. Next base: position 18,164 of record NZ_JAELTL010000047.1, read on the forward strand.
ATGCAGGAGAGCTATCGCGCCTATCTGGAGCAAGGTATTGCGCCCATGGCGGCAGCGATAAAGGCGGGGAAGTTGGATGACTATTACGCCATTCAAGAAAATCATATCTCTAAGCTGAGCATTGCTTTTGAAGCCGACCTCAGTGAGTTCCGCGCGTTTGCCATGGAGATTGGCCAGCAGCATGCGCATGAGGCAGAAAGTAATGCCAGCACCAAGATTATCCTGATCGTTGCGGCTGGGCTACTCAGCGTGTTACTGGCGGTGTTGGCCTGGTTTGCTATGTGTGTGATCTTGCTGCGCCCGTTAGATGAGTCGATCGTCCAATTGGAGCATATCGCCGCCGGAGATCTGACCCACGAAATCAGCGGTGAAGGTGATACCGAAATGGGGCGCTTGGTGAGTGCCATGCAGCGTATGCAGCAGTCGCTGGTGATGTCGGTCAGTAAGGTCCGCGATGCCAGCAGCCAGATCGATACCGGCTCCCGCGAGTTGGCTGCGGGTAACCTTCATCTGGCGCAGCGTACGGAGGAATCGGCCGCTTCGCTGGAGCAAACCGCAGCCAGCATGGAGCAGTTGACCTCTACGGTGAAAATGAATGCTGAAAACTGTGAACAGGCTAACCAGTTGGCAATGAGCGTCTCCGATATTGCCGAGCAGGGCAGTGACGTGGTCAGCCAGGTGATGAACAAGATGCAGGCCATTACCGATAGCTCCCGACGGATTGCCGACATCATCAGCGTGATGGACGGTATCTCCTTCCAGACCAATATTCTGGCGCTTAACGCGGCGGTAGAGGCGGCACGTGCTGGTGAGCAAGGTCGAGGTTTTGCTGTGGTGGCCGGTGAGGTACGCAGCCTGGCCCAACGTAGTGCGCAATCGGCAAAAGAGATCAAAGGGCTGATCGAAGTGTCACAACACCGCGTGCGGGAAGGTGAACAGATGGCGGCTACGGCGGCGAAGACCATGAACGGAATAACCGGGGAAGTCGGGCGCGTCACGGCGCTGATGCGTGAAATCTCTGCGGCCACTCGCGAGCAAAGCAGTGGTATCGAACAGGTCAACCAGGCGGTAGTGCAAATGGATCAGGTGGCACAACAGAATGCGGCGCTGGTGGAAGAGTCAGCGGCGGCAACTCGCTCTTTGGAAGAGCAGGCGCAGCTATTGGCACAGAGTATGGCTGTGTTCAAACTGTGATGTGAAGGGGCGGCATGCCGCCCCTTTTATAGCGTTACTGGTCCGGGAAATCAGCAATAAAGCGTTCGGCGTCTTCTACCATCGATTTGGTGCCGACGAAGAATGGCGCACGTTGGTGCAGTTGTTGCGGCACGATATCCAGAATGCGGTTTTTGCCATCGCTGGCTTTACCCCCGGCCTGTTCAGCCAGGAACGCCATCGGGTTGCATTCATACAGCAGACGCAGCTTGCCCTGTGGGTGGCTGGCGGTGCTTGGGTAGATATAGATGCCGCCTTTGAGCAGGTTACGGTGGAAGTCGGCAACCAGTGAACCGATATAGCGTGAGGTATAAGGGCGCTGGGTGGCTTCATCCTGCTCTTGGCAGTATTTGATGTATTTCTTCACCCCGAGCGGGAACTTGATGTAGTTACCTTCGTTGATGGAATACATATTGGCTTTTTCCGGGAAGCGCACTTTCTCGTGGGAGAGGCAGAACACCCCCAGAGACGGATCGTAGGTGAAGGCATGTACGCCATAACCGGTGGTGTAAACCAGCATGGTGGAGGAGCCATAAACCACATATCCGGCCGCTACCTGTGCATGGCCAGGCTGCAGGAAATCTTCTTCGGTGACTGGCGTGCCAATCGGGGTGATGCGGCGATAGATAGAGAAGATCGTCCCGACCGAGACGTTCACATCAATGTTGGACGAGCCGTCCAACGGATCCATTAGCACCACATACTTGCCATTCTCAGCTCGCTCGCCGTCGAAAATCACGATCTCGTCTTCTTCTTCCGAAGCGATGCCCGCAACTTCACCACGAGCCTTCAACGCGGCTTTCAGCTTTTCGTTCGCGAACAGGTCCAGCTTCATCTGAACTTCGCCCTGAACGTTTGAAATGCCGTTAGTCCCCAAGATATCAACTAAACCCGCTTTGTTGATATCACGGTGAATGATCTTGGCACCCAGTTTGATGGCAGAAAGCAATGAGGTCAGCTCACCGGTGGCGTGAGAGAAGTCGTGTTGTTTCTCGACGATAAATTCGCCTAACGTTTTCATGACACAATCCCTGAATCTACGGATGGATAGCGGCTTGTTAACATACCGCCAACGTTTTCGTCAGCAGTGTAGCCCAAAGCAACTTGCGATTCATAGGCAAATCCATTTCTTCTGAGCGATTCTGAGCGCTAGAATAGGCAGTAAATCGATGCACTAAAATGAGAAACCTAATGCGCATACATATTCTTGGGATCTGCGGCACCTTTATGGGTGGGCTAGCCATGTTGGCTCGTTCACTGGGGCACGAGGTGACCGGTTCAGATGCCAACGTCTATCCTCCGATGAGCACCTTACTGGAAAAGCAGGGGATCGATCTGATCCAGGGTTACGATCCTGCCCAGTTGGATCCGGCTCCGGATCTGGTGATTATCGGCAATGCCATGAGCCGTGGTAATCCGTGCGTAGAAGCGGTATTGGAACAGAGCATTCCTTACATGTCTGGTCCTCAGTGGTTGCATGATTATGTCCTGCGCGATCGCTGGGTGCTGGCGGTAGCGGGAACACACGGTAAAACCACCACTGCCGGGATGGCGACCTGGATCCTGGAAGCCTGCGGCTATCAGCCGGGTTTCGTGATCGGCGGCGTACCGGGTAATTTTGAAGTCTCGGCCCGTCTTGGCGGCAGCCCGTTCTTTGTCATCGAAGCCGATGAGTATGACTGTGCCTTCTTCGACAAACGCTCCAAGTTCGTTCATTACTGCCCACGCACGTTGATCATGAACAACCTCGAGTTCGATCATGCCGATATCTTTGACGATCTGAAAGCCATCCAGAAACAGTTCCACCACCTGGTGCGCCTGGTGCCGGGCCAAGGCAAGATCATCCTGCCGGAAAACGATACCCATCTGAAACAGGTGATGGCGATGGGATGCTGGAGCGAACAGGAATGGGTCGGGGAAGGGGGCGCGTGGCGTGCACACAAACTGACGACAGATGCCAGCCATTACGAAGTGTTCCTCAACGGCGAGAAGGTGGGTGAGGTTAACTGGGCGCTGGTGGGCGAACACAACATGCATAACGGCCTGATGGCGATCGCCGCCACCCGCCATGTTGGCGTGCAGCCAGCCGATGCTTGTCGAGCGCTGGGTGACTTTATCAATGCCCGCCGCCGTCTGGAATTGCGTGGTGAAGCCAATGGCGTCACGGTGTATGACGACTTTGCCCATCATCCGACCGCCATCTTGGCTACCTTGGCGGCACTGCGTGGCAAAGTGGGCGGCACCGCACGCATCCTGGCCGTGCTGGAGCCTCGCTCAAACACCATGAAAATGGGGATCAGCAAAAACGATCTGGCGCCCTCACTTGGCCGTGCCGACGAAGTGTTCCTGTTCCAGCCTCACCACATTCCTTGGCAGGTAGCGGAAGTTGCCGAAGCTTGCGTCCAGCCCGCGCACTGGAGTGCCGATCTGGATACGCTGGTGGAGATGATTGTGAAAACCGCGCAGCCGGGTGACCATATTCTGGTGATGAGCAACGGCGGGTTTGGCGGCATTCATGACAAACTACTGGCAGGGCTGGCTAACAAGGCCGAACCGAAAGAAACCTACTGACGTTTAGCTAAACGGGCGCCGCATGCGGCGACCCTAGCAATATGAGGCCGCTGATGCGGCCTTTTTTACGCCCATAAAAAAGCCCTCGCGAGCGAGGGCAATGGGGTTCGTCGGATAGGACGACGATAATTTCCAAGGTACTAGCGTTTACCTGAGAACTCGGCAGTGGCAGTGACGAGGGTAGTCAGTTCAGTAAACGCGGCCTCGGTTTTTTACTTGTAGATTTCAGCCGTTGCGTGCCAGTTACCATTTTCATAGGCTTCGATCACACGGTAGGCTTTGGCCCCTTGCTGGTCCGCTTTATCAGACAGCGCCTGACGGATATCAGAAGGTGCGCCACTCACGCCGCTAGCGGTAATGGTGCCGACGGACTGCAGATTGCTGGCTTGGGCATCAGTGACCAGGTTAGCCGCAGAAGCACCGAAAGAAACGGCAGACAGCAGGCTAAGTGCAACGAGAGTAGTTTTCATGTTCATGATACTTCGATCCTTAATCGTTCAGAGATAACGGCCTGGAAGGGCTTTACAGCGTTTTTTATACTTGAAGGCGGTTATCTGCTTGTTTTTTACCAGAGAGTTGTCGTGCAATGCTCACATCACATCTTGTACTTATTTGTAAATCTCGGCAGTAGCGTGGTAGTTGCCTTCGTTACGAGCTTCGATCACGCGGTAAGCGGTCGCGCCTTGGGCATCGGCTTTGGCAGACAGCGCCTGACGGATATCAGAAGGTGCTGCACCGACGCCGCTCACGGTGATGGTACCGGCAGACTGCAGTTTTTCAGCCTGTGAGGCATCAATGGATTGTGCTGCGAATGCACCGAAAGACAGCATGGACAGCAGGCTAATTGTTGCTACGGTAGTTTTAATTTTCATGATTTATCCTCTTCGTATTCTTTTATCAGTTCCGATGAACTGTGATTTACGTCACGAAAATGAGTATACATCTAGTAACGGTAAAAATTAATAGCTGACTAACAGTTTCTAGTGAAACTTTATTAGGGTGAACGTTACTTTTAATAACCTAATGGAATAAAAAGCGGCGATAAAATACACTTTTGATGTTAAATTTTTGTAATTTCAATGAGCTAAGTGCTTTTAACTAAAAGTGCGGAAACTTCCAGTCACTATCGCTAGCTACATAAAAATGTCATTGATATGTGCTGCAGGTCGGCTTTTTCGAAGATTTAAACGTGGTAGGCAGCGCGGAAGAAGTAAATGAAGGGTTAATAAAGGATGAGCGGCCCGCGACGGAGAGCCGCAGGCTGCGCTGAATGCATCAAAGTTCCTGTTCGAACAAGGAGAGAATGGCTTCAAACAGTTGGCGTGCGGTAAATGAACTGGCCGGAGTGACAAAAATGGTGTCGTCACCGGCAATGGTGCCCAGGATCCCTTCGGATTTGCCCAGTGAGTCCAACAGGCGGGCAATCAGCTGCGCCGCACCAGGGCTGGTATGGATCACCACCACCGCGTCGTTATGGTCCACGTCCAGCACCAGATTCTTGAGCGGGCTGGTGGTGGTTGGGACACCAAGTTCGGCCGGGAGGCAGTACACCATTTCCATTTTTGCATTACGCGTGCGTACCGCTCCGAACTTGGTCAGCATGCGCGATACCTTGGACTGGTTAATGTTCTCGAAGCCTTCTTCTTGCAGCGCCAAAACGATCTCGCCTTGAGAACTGAATTTTTCTTCTTTCAATAACGCCTTAAACGCCTTGATCAGATCTTCCTGCTTTGCGGGATTACGCATTTTGCACCGTGGAATGTTGGTAATAGAGTTGATTATTATGCATATAAATGCATTTTTATGCAATATGGGGGCCGTCTGGAAAATCAAAAATGCCCAGACAGAAAGGCAAGAGCGCGATTTTAACAAAATCCGTTGCTCATGAATATGCCCTTTCGGTGCGGGAAGCGAGTCAGCTCTCCGGTAACGAAAATGTTATTAAAATGATGTTGTTCTGATGTTACGTAAGGGTGTAATGTAACCGCCGGTTAACGCGATCGTGAAAAGCTTGGCACTATTTTCGATTAGTGTGCGCTATGCCCTTAATGCATAAGCTATTTACTTTAAAATGCTCGCAACATCGGCCATTTTATTGCGCCAGATCTAAAACCGACTGTTAAGAGGTTGTTTTTAAAGGCGTGATAAATTAAGGTCCGTGACCAAAGAATTCACGGCGCTTTTATATTTAAGACAATAAAGGAGTATAGGATGAAAGTTGCAGTTCTCGGTGCTGCTGGCGGTATTGGCCAGGCCCTCGCCCTTCTACTCAAGACCCAGCTTCCTTCAGGTTCTGAACTCTCCCTCTACGACATTGCCCCTGTTACCCCAGGCGTTGCCGTTGACTTAAGCCACATCCCAACCGCAGTTAAAATCAAAGGCTTCAGTGGCGAAGATGCAACCCCTGCGCTGCACGGTGCGGACGTGGTGCTGATTTCTGCTGGCGTTGCGCGTAAACCAGGGATGGATCGTTCCGATCTGTTCAACGTTAACGCTGGCATCGTACGTAACCTGATTGAGCAAGTGGCCAAAACCTGCCCGAAAGCCTGCATCGGTATCATCACCAACCCGGTGAATACCACGGTGGCCATTGCGGCAGAAGTGTTGAAGAAAGCGGGTGTGTACGACAAAAACAAACTGTTTGGCATCACATCGCTGGACATCATCCGTTCCAACACCTTCGTCGCGGAACTGAAAGGCAAACAACCGGAAGAACTGAACGTACCGGTGATTGGCGGCCACTCAGGCGTGACCATCTTGCCTCTGCTGTCGCAGATCCCAGGCGTAAGCTTTAGCGATCAGGAAGTGGCTGATTTGACCAAACGTATCCAGAACGCGGGTACCGAAGTGGTTGAAGCCAAAGCCGGTGGCGGCTCTGCAACCTTGTCTATGGGCCAGGCTGCTGCACGTTTTGGCCTCTCTCTGGTGCGTGCGTTGAGCGGTGAGAAAGGCGTAGTGGAATGTGCCTATGTTGAAGGGGATGGCAAATATGCCCGCTTCTTTGCACAGCCACTGCTACTGGGTAAAAATGGTATCGAAGAGCGTAAAGACATCGGTACCCTGAGCGCCTTCGAGCAAAAAGCGCTGAGCGAAATGCTGGACGTACTGCACAAAGATATCGAACTGGGCGAGAAGTTTATCAACAACTGATCCCTCAGTATGTGATGTTTTGATAAGCCGCCGGGCCGAATCCGGCGGCTTTCTTATGTTTATCATGATTTGATTCGACTTTTCCGATCTCGCAGATGATGGGTAAGCGGATCAAAATACCTGCTCGGCCAGATCTCTGCCGGATGTACGTTCAGTGCATCAGCAATCAACCACTCTCCCTTGGGCCAAGGACGTGACAGCGCGTTGGCCAACGTCGATGAACTTAGCCCTGCCCCCCGTGAAACCGCTGCCAGAGTGGTACCTCTCTTCTTCAAAGCCGCGATGACGTCTGCTGGATGCCAATCTGGGTCCCGTGAATTCATATTTTCATTCCTTTTTTGATTAGAGAAAGTTCTGTTAGTGGTATAACTAACAGGTCAGTATTAATCGTTTGAACAACGTGAAGCGTTTATTCAGAAACTAGGATACCACCAAGTTTCCCAAAAATACCTTATGGTTTCTGAAAAATTTGTCTTGCCACACTATTGTCCCGAGATCATGGCTATGAAAAACGAGTGGTTTGCTGCCAAGGAGCTGATAGGCATCGCAGGATTACCGTCCTCTACACAGGGAATCAATCTGATGGCCCGGCGCGAAAATTGGCTCAGCCGTCGCCGCAAAGGCGTGCAAGGCAAGGCGCTGGAATATCATATCGACAGCTTGCCAACCGGCGTCAAAAATCTGCTGGTATTGCGCGAAGAGCCTGCGATCTACGAGGCCGGGCGTCAGGACCCACTTGCCGTGTGGGTTGAATACTATTACCAACTTTCAGACAGTGAGCGTGGCAAAGTGATGGCGTTTTTGATGCGCGAAGGTATGGATAGCCTGCTGACCTGGATTGCTGAAAAAAATAAGCAGTGAGTCATTCCTCAACTGACCTGCGCTACATAGGGGCGCTGTATGCTGCGCCCAACAAGTTACTTTCTGCGCCGCCTCTGTGTTTCCCTTTCCTTGTTTGATAAACATTTCTTGAGTATTTCGCCAAATTTTTGGTTATTGGCAGCGGTCTGGTTAATGTTATAACTAACTCATTGGCATTAGTTGTTCATGCAACTGGAAGGTCTGATAAGTCAGTTAGAGGCAACGCCGAGATCAAGGAGCGGGAATGGACAAGGAGTGGTTTACTGCCAACGAACTGAAAGAGAAGGGCGAATTGGGCAGCTCCCCGCAAGGGATCAATAAGCGAGCACGTGAGCAAAACTGGCGATGGCAGCGGCGTTTTGGCAAGCAAGGGGTGACTAAGGAGTATCATATCAGCAGCCTGCCCCTCTCGACTCAAAACGAGTTGTATCCCCAGAGATATCCCCTTGCCGCAGAGGAACCGGCGGCTTATACCGTTTCCTGTGATGGCGTTCCTTGGGCACGTTTGCAGAGCTATCTGACGGGTATGAAACCAGAAGAATACGCGGTTTTATTGAGTTTTCTGGCGAAGAATGGGGCTGCGGGGCTACTGGATCTCATTAGCAAGGCAAATAAATAGGCCTGTAAAACAGGCCTGTTTGAATATTAAGAAACTTAAATTTCTTAAAAGTCTCGTTGAACCGCCAGATGCGCTAATCCTTCCAGTGCGGTTCGATAAGGAGAGTCTGGCAAAATCTGCAATGCGGCGATCGCCTTATCCGCTTCTTCTTCTGCGCGCTGACGTGTATAGGTGAGTGAACCACACTCCTGCATGGTAGCCAGAACCGGCTCCAGCAGATGGCGGCCATTCCCCTGTTCAATCGCGCCACGGATCATCGCAGATTGCTCGGCATTGCCATTATGCATCGCATGTAACAACGGCAGCGTCGGCTTGCCCTCGTTCAAATCATCGCCGGTATTTTTACCCAGGGTCACGCCGTCTGCACTGTAGTCCAGCAGATCGTCGATCAGTTGGAATGCCGTACCAAGATAGCGGCCATAGTCTTGCAGCGCCTGCTCTTCGGCCGGGTTAGCCTCGGAGAGGATGGCTGATGACTGGGCTGCCGCTTCAAACAGACGAGCGGTTTTGCTGTAGATGACCCGCATATAGTTTTCTTCACTGATATTCGGATCGTTGACGTTCATCAACTGCAGCACTTCACCTTCGGCGATTACGTTGACCGCTTCGGACATGACTGCCAGCACGCGCAGCGATTCCAGGCTGGTCATCATCTGGAAAGCACGCGTATAAATGAAATCACCCACTAGCACGCTGGCAGCATTGCCAAACGCCGCGTTGGCAGTCGCCTTGCCACGGCGCATGTCGGACTCATCCACCACGTCATCATGCAACAGGGTAGCGGTATGGATGAACTCTATCAGGGCTGCGACGGCAATGTGTTTATCACCTTGATAGTGCAAGGCCCGTGCCGCCAGAACGGCGATCATCGGGCGAATGCGCTTACCGCCACCGCTGATAATGTAATAGCCAAGTTGATTGATGAGCGTGACATCAGAATTCAACTGTTCGAGAATTGTTGCGTTCACGGCCGCCATATCTTGCGCGGTTAACTCAGTAATTTGTTCTAGGTTCATTGTATTTTTTTCAGCTGTGTTTCTGTTGACCGCGATGAGAACGCTGCTCACATCGGTACATGGCGGTAACTGTCCTGTTGATTGTACTTGAAAATCGGCGCAGATAAACGTTGTGAGAGAAACTGTGTTTTTTTTCTTCTTTTTTCACCTTCTGGCCCTAATCTGCTCTTGTCATATGCGGGATTATTGCGTAGAATTCGCGCCCTATTGTGAATATTTATAGCGCGCTCTGTACTGAACAGTTGGGCACGCGGAAAGCGGAGTTTTATATGTACGCGGTTTTCCAAAGTGGTGGTAAACAACACCGAGTAAGCGAAGGTCAGACCGTTCGCTTGGAAAAGCTGGACATCGCAACTGGTGAAGCGGTTGAGTTTGACCAGATTCTGATGATCGCTAATGGCGAAGATATCAAAATCGGCGTTCCTTTCGTCGATGGCGGTAAGATCAAAGCTGAAGTGGTTGCTCACGGTCGTGGCGAAAAGATCAAGATTGTTAAGTTTCGTCGTCGTAAGCACTATCGTAAGCAGCAAGGTCACCGTCAGTGGTTCACTGATGTTAAAATCACCGGCATCAGCGCTTAAGTTAGGAGAGCGGATTAATGGCACACAAAAAGGCTGGCGGCTCGACTCGTAACGGTCGCGATTCAGAAGCTAAACGTCTGGGCGTAAAACGCTTTGGCGGCGAAGCAGTACTGGCAGGCAGCATCATCGTTCGTCAGCGCGGCACCAAATTCCACGCTGGTACCAACGTGGGTTGCGGCAAAGACCACACTCTGTTTGCTTTGAAAGACGGTAAAGTCAAATTCGAAGTTAAAGGCCCGAGCAATCGTAAATTTATCAGCATCGAAGCTGAATAATTTTTCGAGCCTTACGAAATAGATGTTAAGCCCCGCAATTCGTTGCGGGGCTTTTTACATTTATAGATTGCTTGTGCCTGGCGGCACAACGCACAGACAGTGAGAAGATGGAAAAAAAACAGCAGGCTGGCGTTGGTATTTTTCTGGCGGTCACCACAGCGGTTTGCTGGGGCGCGCTGCCTATCGCAATGAAAGAAGTGCTGGAAGTGATGGAGCCGTTTACCATCGTCTGGTATCGCTTTACGATTGCCGCCATCGGCCTGGGGATGATCCTGGCAGTGCGCGGGCGTTTACCCCCGGTGAAAATGTTCCGTCAACCCCGCTGGTTGCTGTTGCTGGCGATCGCCACTGCCGGGTTGTTGGGCAACTTTGTCTTCTTCAGCTCTTCGCTGCAATATTTGAGTCCGACGGCCTCGCAGGTTATCGGCCAACTCTCGCCGGTGGGCATGATGTTCGCCAGCGTATTGATCCTGAAAGAAAGGATGCGTATCACTCAGGTGATTGGCGCTCTGATGCTGATCTGCGGGCTGATGCTGTTTTTCAACGTCAGCCTGATCGAGATCTTCACTCAGTTCACAGACTACACGCTCGGTGTGTTGTTGGGCGTGTGTGCAGCCATGGTTTGGGTGACCTATGGCGTGGCGCAGAAAGTATTACTGCGTCGATTGGCCTCACCGCAGATCCTGGTCTTGTTGTACACTTTATGTGCGATCGCGTTATTTCCGCTTGCGAAGCCAGCGGTGATTTTCCAGCTCAGTGGCTGGCAATTGGCCTGTCTGCTGTTCTGTGGTGCTAACACGCTGATTGGTTATGGTGCGCTGGCGGAAGCGATGGCGCGCTGGCAGGCGGCCCAGGTGAGTGCGTTAATCACGCTGACTCCCCTGTTTACCCTGCTGTTTTCAGATTTATTGGCGCTGGCCTGGCCACAGGTATTTACGGCCCCGGCATTGAATGTCGTTGGTTATGTAGGTGCTTTTGTGGTGGTTGCAGGCGCCATGTTTTCCGCAATTGGTCACCGTTGGTGGCCGCGACGGGCAGAAACCAACCTGGTTGCTTCTTTGAAGCGGCCCGGTGAATGAGTTACGGAGACGGTAAATGAAGTTTGTAGATGAAGCAGCGATCCTGGTCGTGGCAGGTGATGGCGGTAATGGTTGCGTCAGCTTCCGCCGCGAAAAGTACATCCCGAACGGTGGGCCAGATGGCGGTGACGGCGGTGACGGAGGTGACGTCTACCTGGTGGCAGACGAAAACCTGAATACCCTGATCGATTACCGCTTTGAAAAATCCTTCCGTGCCGAACGTGGCCAGAATGGTCAGAGCCGTGACTGTACCGGTAAACGCGGCAAAGACGTCGAAATCAAAGTTCCGGTCGGTACCCGTGTGCAGGATCAGGGCACCGGTGAGATCCTCGGTGATATGACCCGCCATCAGCAGCGTCTGATGGTGGCGAAAGGCGGTTGGCACGGCCTCGGCAACACCCGTTTCAAATCCTCGGTAAACCGTGCTCCGCGCCAAAAAACGTTGGGTACCAAGGGCGAGATGCGCGATATCCTGCTGGAGCTGCTGCTGCTGGCGGATGTGGGCATGTTGGGCCTGCCGAACGCCGGTAAGTCGACCTTCATTCGCGCGGTTTCTGCCGCCAAGCCAAAAGTGGCGGACTACCCGTTCACCACGCTGGTACCGAGCCTGGGCGTGGTACGTATGGACCATGAACAAAGCTTCGTGGTGGCGGATATTCCTGGCCTGATCGAAGGCGCACATGAAGGTGCTGGCCTGGGGATCCGTTTCCTGAAACACCTGGAGCGCTGCCGCGTGTTGCTGCACCTGGTGGACATTGCGCCAATCGACGAGTCCGATCCGATAGAGAATGCCAAGGTCATCATCAACGAGCTCAACCAGTACAGCGAGAATCTGTCACACAAGCCACGCTGGTTGGTGTTCAACAAAGTTGACCTGCTGGACGAGGAAGAGGCCGCCGAGCGCGCCAAGGCGATCGTAGAAGGTATGGGCTGGGAAGGTAAGTACTACATGATCTCCGCTGCGAACCGCGAAGGCGTTAACGCGCTGTGCTGGGACGTGATGAACTTCATCAATACGCAACCTAAAGCCATGGCGATCGAAGAAAGCGCGCCAGAAAAAGTCGAGTTCATGTGGGATGATTACCACCGTGAGCAAATCGCTGAAGTGGAAGCTGAAGCGGACGACGATTGGGATGATGACTGGGATGAAGATGACGACGAAGGCGTCGAAATCGTCTACCAGAAGTAATTCTGCGCAATAAAACAAGGGCTCGGTTCAGTGAACCGGGCCCTTGCTGTTTGTTGAGGTTGCTGAAACCTCAATCGATGGTGCGACGTTAGTGATTTAAAATATTATCAGGTAACCAGCACTGTGCATCCAGGCCGTCGGCATCGGTGCGGTTTTCCAGGCGTAGACAGCCACGGTGCAACTGAACGATACGGATCACGATATTCAATCCCAGCCCGCTGCCGCCATAACGCTGATCCATCCGGCGGAAGGCCTGAGTCAACTCTCCGGCCATTTCTTGTTTGATACCCGGCCCCTCGTCGAGCACCTGCAATCGTTGTCCATCGTTCTCGGGAGTGAGCTGAACACGAATGACACTCTTCTCGGGGCCATAGCGGTGTGCATTTTCAACCAGATTACGCAGCATCAGGCGCAGCAGCACCGGATCGCCATGTGTCACCGCACTGGCTGGCAGTTGCCAGACAATCTTTTGCTCGCGCAGAGCGGCTAGCTCATCCAACTCTTCTTGCAATGGCTCAATAACGTTGGCTACCCAGTCAAACTGCTGGTAATGGCCGCTGGCGAAATCCTGCCCGGCGCGCGACAGCATCAGCAATTGCTCAACCACGTGCATCAGTTGGTCAATGCGGGCGATCAACTGTTTACTGCCCGCAACTCCCTGTTGCTCCATCAGTTCCAGATGCAGCCGGATCCCCGCCAGTGGCGTGCGTAATTCGTGGGCTGCATCGGCAGTGAACAGCCGCTCTTGCTGGATGGTATGGTCAAGGCGTGAAAAAAGCTGATTCAATGCCTTGGTAACCGCCACCATCTCCAGACTGTCGCTGGTTATCGGCAACGGCGTCAGATTGTCTGCCGAACGTTTCTCCAGCTTTTCCTGTAGTTGATTCAGCGGCCGGATAATCCAACTGATGGCCCAGAAGGAGGCCAGCAGGGTCACTATCATCATGATCAGCGAAGGGGCAAGCAGTGACGCGATCGCCTCGGCAATCTCGGTATCGACTCGCTCGTTGCGTACTTTGGCCGACAGGGTTTCATCCACCAGGAAACTGATCTGCTCCTGGCTTTCATGCCATAGCCAAAACGCGCTGATAAGCTGGGTGACCAGCAGGATCAGGGCCAACATCAGCAGCAAACGACGGCGCATGCTAATCAAGATGCGGGCTCCAAACGGTAACCGATGCCACGTACGGTGCGGATACGATCTTTGCCCAATTTACGGCGCAAATTGTGCATATGCACTTCGAGGGTATTCGAGCCCAGATCGTCGTTCCAGGTATAAAGATCTTGCTGCAGTAACTCACGGTTGACGGTTTGCCCAGCCCGCATCATCAGACGCGACAGAATGGCAAACTCTTTCGGCGTGACGTCTATCGCCTGCTGTTGCAGATACACCTGCTGGCTGGACAGATTGAGCGTCAGATCGTCCTGTTGCAGTAGGTTATCGCTGTGGCCCTGATAGCGGCGGAGCAGTGCCCGTACCCGGGCTTGTAGCTCAATCAGCGCAAAGGGTTTGACCAGATAGTCATCGGCACCGGCGTCCAGGCCATCGACACGGTCTTGCAACGCGTCGCGTGCGGTGAGGATCAACACCGGGATGCTGATTTGCTGACGGCGCCACTGCCGCAGCAGGGTGGCACCGTCAATATCTGGCAGGCCGAGGTCGAGGATCACCATGCTATACTGGCTGGTGACGATCAGGCCATTAGCCTGCGCAGCACTGGCCGCACAATCACAGGCGTAGCCTTCGTTAGACATTGCCTGCGCAACGCCTTGCTGCAATAACTCATCGTCCTCAACAATCAGTAGCTTCATGCCCTTGGGCCTCAATTGTTCTGATAGATATCCCGATACAACCGGCTTTCGAACCGCACCAGCGGCGCTCGGCGCTGTTTCTGATCTTCTGGTGGCACCGCGTAACCCGATAGATATTGGACAAAGGCAAGACGCTGACCGCTGGCCGTAGTGATAAAGCCAGCCAGGTTATAGACCCCTTGCAGCGCCCCGGTTTTGGCAGAAACCTTACCGTCGACCCCGGCTTCATGTAGGCCACCGCGATAGCGCAGCGTGCCATCATAACCGGACAGCGGCAGCATCGAGATAAAGTTGAGCTCGCTGTCGTGCTGAGCAATATATTGCAACGCCTGCATCATGGTTGCAGGTGCCAGCAGGTTGTGGCGCGACAGGCCAGAGCCGTCCACCACGATGCTGTTACCTAGGTCTACCCCGGCCTTCTGGCGCAGAACCTGGCGTACTGCATCTGCTCCCGCGCGCCAGGTACCCGGTACGCCAAAGCGTTCATGGCCGATGGTGCGAAACACGGTATCGGCAATCATGTTGTCCGACTTCTTCAGCATGATTTTCAGCAGGTCATGCAACGGTGCAGACTGCGTCTGGGCGATCACCGTGCCCGTCATCCCTGGCTGGGTTTGGCGTTTCAAATGGCCGCCAATCTGGATCCCTGACTTGACCAGCTCATCTTTCAGGATGGCACCGGCATAGCTGGCTCCGTCTTGAATGGCGAATGCCAACGGCAGTGGTTCACTGCGCTGGGTCAGGCATCCGGTCAGTGTAAAGCGGTTCAATTCGCCCGGCACCACATCCAGCTCACAATATTGTGCATCCGCAGAGCCTTTCGCCAGCGTTCTTACCTGGCTGAACATATTGACCGGGTAGAATGAGGCCACGCGAATAAACGCCATCTCACCGGGGTTAGGGGCGCTGTAAAGGGAAACCGAGAAACAGTTGCGATCGACAATCGCTGCCGCTGGCGGGGCGCTGAAACATTGGGTCATATCGTTCCAGGGCCAGCCGGGCGCTTTGTCATGGCTGGCAAATACCGAGGTATCGACCAGTACATCGCCGCTGATTTCGCGAACTCCCTGTTTTTTCAGTTCCGCTACCATATTGCGCAGATTCTGCCGCTTGAAGGTGGGATCTCCGCTGAAACGGGCGATAAGGTTGCCACGCAACACGCCATCCGTGATGTTGCCCTGACTTTCCAGTGTCGTGGTGAAGCGATAATCCGGCCCGAGCTGTAACAAAGCCGCCAGCGCGGTAAGCACCTTCTGGGTGCTGGCCGGGAGTGCCATTTGCTGTGAGTGATAGTCGATGGTCGGCGTAGTCGCGCCAATCTTCTGAACGATCAGGGCCAGGTTCGCCCCATCAGGCAAATATTGTGTGTAATCTTCAACCGGGGCCGCATGGGCATTAACAGCAAATGCGCAGGCCAATACACTGACAATTCGTGAAAAACGCATAATCTCGGGGTAACAGCTGGATAACGTGCTGTCATACTACGGTGCATCAAGGGATAAAGTAAACGATGACCCTTAAGGAACTCTAGGCTAAAATGCGTATCAAAATGCAAAATCGACGCTGACTTGGAACAAACCTCCGAGCTCGGTTTCTTTTGTTTATCGCCTGGAGACGGAAGGCGCAACGCCTGCCGTAATTTCATACGAACACGTCAGGATGACGCTAATGCCCTGGGGATGTCGAGCTGCGCTTAGCTTGCTACACCACGGGTATATTTGAACAGGATAGATTTAGAGGTATTTAACGATGAAACAGATCCCGATGACCTTGTTTGGCGCAGAACAACTGCGTGAAGAACTAGAATATTTGAAAGGTGTGCGTCGCCCGAAAATCATTGCCGACATCGCCACCGCACGCGAACACGGTGACCTGAAAGAAAACGCCGAGTACCATGCCGCTCGTGAACAGCAGGGTTTCTGTGAAGGGCGTATCCAGGAAATCGAGGCCAAACTGTCCAATGCGCAGGTGATCGACATCACCAAAATGCCTCAGACTGGCCGCGTGATTTTTGGTGCTACCGTCTCGGTGATGAACCTGGATAGCGAAGATCAGGTGACTTACCGCATCGTGGGTGATGATGAAGCAGACTTTAAGAAAAATCTTATTTCTGTCAACTCACCGATGGCTCGTGGCCTGATTGGCAAAGAGCAGGATGATGTTGTTGTCATCAAAACCCCGGGTGGTGATGTAGAATACGAAATTCTGAAAGTGGAATATCTTTAATTTCGCCCGAGTTGGTTAAAAGTTCAGCAGGGTTTTGTAAAGAAAGGAAAAAGGCCGCAAGCGGCCTTTTATCTGAGCCCGGCGCATGGCACCGTCTCAGCAAACAGATTGCGGATTAGCGTGGCAAAGTGATCTTGCGCTCTTTCGACGGGCGGTAAAGAATAAGCGTACTGCCGATCACTTGCACATTGCAGGCACCCGTTTCACGCACAATAGCGTCGGCGATCAGGGTTTTGGTTTCGCGATCTTCGGCTGCAATTTTTACTTTGATCAGCTCGTGATGCTCCAGAGCCAGCTCAATTTCAGCCAACACCCCTTCGGTGAGACCGTTATTACCCAGCATGACCACCGGTTTTAACGGATGTGCCAGGCCTTTCAGGTGTTGTTTTTGTTTATTATTCAGATTCATTGTCTTTTTTGCTTAAGTTGGGATTGAAAACGGTACATTCTACCGCCATCTCATGTGTATCACCAAATCGGTCTGCACCGAATTGAGTTTACGTGAGAAGCGAACCTGGCATGAGACTCTTTTTAGGATAGTTGGAATACTCGATGGCAAATAAAAAGCGTTCGGCCAGTTCCAGTCGCTGGCTCCAAGAACACTTTAGCGATAAATATGTGCTGCAGGCGCAGAAAAAAGGGCTGCGTTCGCGTGCCTGGTTTAAACTTGATGAAATTCAGCAAAGTGACAAACTGTTCAAGCCGGGTATGACGGTCGTTGATTTGGGGGCTGCACCGGGCGGTTGGTCGCAATATGTGGTAACCCAGATTGGTGGTAACGGGCGTATCATTGCCTGTGATATTTTGCCAATGGATCCTATCGTTGGCGTCGATTTCCTTCAGGGCGATTTTCGTGATGAACTGGTCCTCAAAGCACTGTTGGAACGTGTAGGTGATAGTAAGGTTCAGGTAGTCATGTCTGACATGGCCCCGAATATGAGCGGCACCCCGGCGGTCGATATCCCAAAATCGATGTATCTGGTGGAATTAGCACTGGAAATGTGTCGTGATGTTCTCGCACCAGGCGGTAGTTTCCTGGTGAAGGTGTTCCAGGGAGATGGTTTTGACGAGTACCTACGGGAAATTCGCTCCCTGTTTACGAAGGTTAAGATTCGTAAGCCAGACGCTTCTCGCGCACGTTCGCGTGAAGTGTACATTGTAGCGACAGGGCGGAAACTGTAGTACCCTAACGCTGTTTGTTAACACAGTTGTAATATGAGGTTAATCCCTTGAGTGACATGGCGAAAAACCTAATTCTCTGGCTAGTCATCGCGGTCGTTTTGATGTCGGTATTCCAGAGCTTTGGGCCCAGCGAGTCTAATGGCCGTAGGGTAGATTACTCTACCTTCATGACCGAACTGACCCAAGATCAGATCCGTGAAGCGCGCATTAATGGGCGTGAAATCAACGTTGTCCGTAAAGACAGCAACAAGTACACCACTTACATCCCGGTCAACGATCCGAAGTTACTGGATACGTTGTTAACCAAAAACGTGAAAGTTGTTGGTGAGCCACCGGAAGAGCCAAGCTTGCTGGCTTCTATCTTTATTTCCTGGTTCCCAATGCTGTTGTTGATTGGGGTCTGGATCTTCTTCATGCGGCAAATGCAGGGCGGCGGCGGCAAGGGCGCGATGTCCTTCGGCAAGAGCAAGGCCCGTATGCTGACGGAAGACCAGATCAAGACCACTTTTGCCGACGTTGCAGGCTGTGACGAAGCAAAAGAAGAAGTGAGTGAACTGGTAGACTACCTGCGCGAACCGAGCCGTTTCCAGAAGCTGGGCGGCAAGATCCCGAAAGGCGTGCTGATGGTTGGCCCTCCGGGTACCGGTAAAACCCTGCTGGCGAAAGCGATTGCCGGCGAGGCGAAAGTCCCGTTCTTCACCATTTCGGGTTCTGACTTCGTCGAAATGTTCGTCGGTGTGGGTGCATCCCGCGTCCGTGACATGTTCGAACAGGCCAAGAAAGCGGCACCGTGCATCATCTTTATCGATGAAATCGACGCCGTAGGCCGCCAACGTGGCGCAGGTCTGGGCGGTGGTCACGATGAACGTGAGCAAACGCTGAACCAGATGCTGGTTGAGATGGACGGCTTTGAAGGCAACGAAGGCATTATCGTCATCGCGGCAACTAACCGTCCTGACGTACTGGACCCGGCGTTACTGCGTCCAGGCCGTTTCGACCGCCAAGTGGTGGTTGGGCTGCCAGACGTGCGTGGCCGTGAACAAATCCTGAAGGTGCACTCCCGTCGCGTGCCTTTGGCACCAGACGTTGATGCTTCTGTGCTTGCACGTGGTACTCCGGGCTTCTCCGGTGCGGACTTGGCCAACCTGGTCAACGAAGCGGCCCTGTTCGCAGCACGTGGCAACAAGCGCGTGGTGTCGATGGTGGAGTTCGAAAAAGCCAAAGACAAGATCATGATGGGTGCGGAACGTCGCTCCATGGTGATGACGGAAGCGCAGAAAGAATCGACCGCCTATCACGAAGCGGGCCACGCCATCATTGGCCGCCTGGTTCCTGAGCATGACCCGGTGCATAAAGTCACGATTATTCCTCGTGGCCGTGCGCTCGGCGTGACCTTCTTCCTGCCGGAAGGGGATGCGATCAGCGCCAGCCGTCAGAAGCTGGAAAGCCAAATCTCCACCCTGTACGGTGGCCGTCTGGCAGAAGAAATTATTTACGGGCCGGAAAAAGTCTCTACCGGTGCATCGAACGACATTAAAGTCGCTACCTCGATCGCCCGCAACATGGTGACCCAATGGGGCTTCTCCGAGAAGCTGGGGCCATTGCTGTATGCGGAAGAAGAGGGCGAGGTGTTCCTGGGCCGTTCCGTGGCCAAGGCGAAACACATGTCGGACGAAACCGCACGTATCATCGACCAGGAAGTCAAATCCCTGATTGAGCGCAACTATATTCGCGCACGTGCGTTGCTGATGGAAAACATGGACATCCTGCATTCGATGAAAGATGCACTGATGAAATATGAAACCATCGATGCACCGCAGATCGACGACCTGATGAACCGTAAAGATGTGCGTCCGCCAGCAGGTTGGGACGACGTGGCGAAAAGCAACAACTCCGACAATGGTGGTACACCAAAAGCACCAACGCCGGTAGATGAGCCGCGTACGCCAAACCCAGGCAACACCATGTCTGAACAGCTCGACAAGTAATATCGGCTGTAGCGTAAAATAAAACCCCGGCCAGCCGGGGTTTTTTATTGCTGGCTGCAAATTGCCGCCTCTCCTGGGTGTGAGGGGCGGGATCCACTCCAGGCAACAGAGTAGTATTGACTCCAAGGTAGATTAATCATGCAGTTAACCGTGCGCGACCAAATCCTCGATCTCAACCATCCTCGGGTGATGGGGATCCTCAACGTTACCCCAGACTCCTTCTCTGACGGCGGGCGGCATAATTCGCTGAATGATGCTCTGCTGCATGCGCATGCGCTGATTTCGGCGGGTGCAACGATGATCGATGTGGGGGGCGAGTCCACGCGCCCGGGCGCTGCCGAGGTCAGTGAAGAGGAAGAGATTGAGCGCGTTGTGCCGGTAGTGGAAGCCTTGGCGCAGCGGTTTGAAATCTTTATCTCAGTGGATACCTCAAAAGCCGGTGTGATCCGCGAATCCGCTAAAGCCGGTGCGCATCTGATCAACGACGTTCGCTCGCTGCAAGAGCCTGGCGCGTTGCTGGCCGCCGCCGAAAGCGGTCTGCCTGTTTGCCTGATGCACATGCAAGGCGAGCCGCGTACCATGCAGCAAGCACCGCATTACGATGACCTGATGGCGGACGTTAATGCGTTTTTCCAGCAGCATATTGACCGCTGTATTGCAGGTGGCATAGCAAAACAGAAATTGTTACTCGACCCAGGCTTCGGTTTCGGTAAGAATTTAGCGCATAATTATCAGCTTCTGGCCCGATTGGCGGAATTTCATCACTTTGGCTTGCCACTGCTGGTGGGGATGTCGCGTAAGTCGATGATTGGGCAGCTATTGAATGTTCCACCCGAACAGCGGGTGATTGGCAGCGTTGCCTGTGCGGTGATTGCCGCGATGCAGGGGGCGCAGATAGTCAGAGTGCATGATGTCAAAGAAACCGTCGAGGCGATGCGTGTCGTCGAGGCAACACTTTCAGCTAAGGGATAGTAGAGACATGAGCGAACGCAAATACTTTGGTACCGACGGCATTCGTGGCAAAGTGGGTGACAGCCCGATAACCCCAGAGTTCGTCCTCAAGTTAGGTTGGGCGGCCGGCAAGGTATTGGCGCGCCATGGCTCCCGCAAAATCATCATCGGTAAAGATACCCGTATCTCTGGCTATATGCTGGAGTCAGCGCTGGAGGCCGGTTTAGCGGCGGCGGGGCTGTCCGCTTCGTTTACCGGCCCGATGCCAACCCCGGCGGTGGCTTATCTGACTCGAACTTTTCGTGCGGAAGCCGGGATCGTGATTTCTGCCTCACATAACCCATTTTACGATAACGGCATCAAATTCTTTTCCATCGACGGCGCCAAACTGCCAGACGATGTGGAAGAAGCGATTGAAGCGGAAATGGAAAAACCGCTGACCTGCGTCGAATCTGCCGAGTTGGGTAAAGCCAGCCGCATTGTTGATGCCGCAGGGCGCTATATCGAATTCTGTAAAGGCACCTTCCCGAGCGAACTGAGTCTGAACGGGCTGAAGATCGTGGTGGACTGCGCCAACGGTGCTACCTATCACATTGCCCCAAGCGTTTTGCGTGAGCTGGGTGCCACGGTGATCGCTATCGGCTGTGAGCCGGATGGCATGAACATCAACGAAGAGTGTGGCGCTACCGATGTACGCCAACTGCAGGCGCGCGTGCTGGAAGAGCAGGCACACGTTGGCCTGGCCTTTGATGGCGATGGCGACCGCGTGATGATGGTGGATCATCTGGGTAACAAGGTCGACGGCGATCAGATCCTCTACATCATTGCTCGTGAAGGCCTGCGCCAGGGGCAACTGCGCGGCGGTGCCGTGGGTACCCTGATGAGCAATATGGGCCTGGAGCTGGCACTGAAGCAGCTAGGCATCCCGTTTGCCCGTGCCAAAGTGGGTGACCGCTACGTACTGGAAAAACTGCAAGAGTTGGGCTGGCGCATTGGGGCGGAAAACTCCGGCCACGTGATCCTGCTGGACAAAACCACCACCGGGGACGGTATCGTCGCTGGCCTGCAAGTGTTGACGGCAATCGTGCGCAATAACATGAGCCTGCACGACCTGTGCAGCGGTATGAAATTACTGCCACAGATCCTGGTCAACGTGCGCTTTGTCGGTGAGCATAACCCGCTGGAGTCAGAAGCGGTGTTGAAGGTCGCTGAGCAGGTCGAAGCCGAATTGGCCGGTCGTGGTCGAGTACTGCTGCGTAAATCGGGTACTGAACCGCTGATCCGCGTGATGGTGGAAGGCGAAGATGAACAGCAGGTTATCGCGTTGGCGCACCGTATTGCCGATGCGGTCAAGCTGGCAGGTTAACACGCTGTTTTTACGCAGGTACGTTGTCAGTGCCTGCGTAATTTCCCGATCAGCCCTGTTTTTGCTGTTTTTTTCCGCAAACGCATCGGTGGTTGCAAATTGCCCTTGCGCGCTCAGGCGGCTTTGGTTAGTATTCACACCCGCTTCAGTGGGCTGTTTTAGTGACACGCCACGCCTTCTTTAGTTTGGAAGCATCTGGGGTGAGAAGCATTTGGCACGCGGTGAACCCGCAAGGATACAGGTACCACTATGTACGAAGCTCTTCTGGTAATTTTCTTGCTGATATCGATCGGGCTAGTCGCTCTGATCATGCTACAGCAAGGTAAAGGCGCTGATATGGGAGCCTCATTCGGAGCAGGTGCTTCTGGCACGTTCTTCGGATCGACCGGTTCAGGCAACTTTATGACCCGCATGACGGCTGTTCTGGCGACGTTGTTCTTCGTCATCAGTCTGATCCTGGGCAACCTGAGCACCAATCAGGGCAAGAAAGGCAGTGAGTGGGAAAACCTGGGTCAGCCAGCGCAAACTGAGCAGACTAGCACTCCGGCAGCACCAGCTAAACCGGTCAGTGATATCCCGCAGTAAGCCTGAAAAGTTTGAAAGCGGTTGTTTTAGACCTCAATAGAAACAGCCGTTAGCAGTAAAAATCAGTACCGAGGTGGTGGAATTGGTAGACACGCTACCTTGAGGTGGTAGTGCCCTAACGGGCTTGTGGGTTCGAGTCCCATCCTCGGTACCAAATCCCAGAGATAACTTGCGTTTTTGCAATTATCGGCGTAATATTTGCCACGTTTTCGGACGCGGGGTGGAGCAGCCTGGTAGCTCGTCGGGCTCATAACCCGAAGGTCGTCGGTTCAAATCCGGCCCCCGCAACCACTTTCCTTTAAGTGTTTATTTTCAAATACACTTTTCGATTGAATTCCGCTTTTCTCGATCAACATTTGAAAATGACACTTGCTAGAAAGTTGCACCGAAGCCGCTTTGCGGCAAACAGGGTCCAGTTGCATAAAGCCCCGAATTTTCGGGGTTTTTTGTTATTTGGCAACAGAATCACTGGGCTATTAGGCCCTTTTTTTATGTCTTGGGGGTGGGCTTGTCCACATTAGAGCAAAAATTAACAGAGATGCTTTCCGCACCGGTAGAGGCGTTGGGCTTTGAGCTCGTAGGCATCGAATTTATTCGGGCGCGCCAATCGACACTACGCATCTATATTGATAGTGACAACGGAATCAATGTTGATGATTGCGCTGATGTCAGCCACCAGGTCAGCGCTGTACTGGACGTCGAAGATCCGATCACGGTCGCTTACAACCTGGAAGTCTCCTCTCCTGGCCTTGAGCGCCCTATGTTTACCGCGGAACACTATCAACGTTTTCTCGGTGAAGAAGTCAGCGTTGTTCTGCGTATGGCGATACAAAACCGCCGCAAATGGCAGGGCATCATCAAGTCTGTAGAAGGCGAGATGATCACGGTTACTGTGGATGGGAAAGATGAAGTGTTCGCGCTGAGCAATATTCAGAAAGCGAACCTGGTACCCCACTTTTAAAGTTTGGATGAGGCAACTAGGATGAACAAAGAGATTCTGGCTGTTGTTGAAGCAGTTTCCAATGAAAAATCCCTACCACGTGAGAAGATTTTCGAAGCCCTGGAAACCGCTTTAGCCACCGCCACCAAGAAAAAATATGAGCAGGAAATCGAGGTCCGTGTCAGCATTGACCGTAAGACTGGCGATTTCGACACCTTCCGCCGTTGGGTTGCCGTTGATGAAGTGACCCAGCCAACGCGTGAGATCACGCTGGAAGCTGCACAGTATGAAGATCCGTCCATGGAACTGGGCGGCTATATCGAAGATCAGATCGAATCTGTGACCTTCGACCGTATCACCACTCAAACGGCAAAGCAGGTTATCGTACAGAAAGTACGTGAAGCCGAGCGCGCGATGGTGGTTGACGCCTTCCGCCAACACGAAGGTGAGATCGTCACCGGCGTGGTGAAAAAAGTTAACCGTGACAGCATTGCGCTGGATCTGGGTAGCAACGCCGAAGCGGTCATTGGCCGTGAAGACATGCTGCCACGCGAAAACTTCCGCCCGGGTGACCGTATCCGCGGTGTACTGTACGCAGTACGTCCGGAAGCACGCGGTGCGCAACTGTTCGTCAGCCGTTCCAGCCCGGATATGCTCAAAGAGCTGTTCCGCATCGAAGTGCCGGAAATTGGCGAAGAAGTGATTGAGATTAAAGCGGCAGCCCGCGATCCTGGCTCCCGTGCAAAAATTGCCGTGAAAACCAACGACAAGCGTATCGACCCGGTCGGTGCCTGTGTCGGTATGCGCGGTGCCCGCGTCCAGGCCGTTTCGAGCGAGCTTGGCGGGGAACGTATTGATATCATCCTGTGGGATGATAACCCTGCACAGTTCGTCATTAACGCCATGGCCCCGGCAGATGTTGCCTCGATCGTGGTAGATGAAGACCGGTGCACGATGGACATCGCCGTTGAAGCCAGCAACCTGGCACAGGCGATCGGCCGTAATGGCCAAAACGTGCGTTTAGCTTCCCAACTGTTGAAACAGCATCGTGATGATGATCGCTGGGAACTGAACGTGATGACGGCGGACGATCTGCAGGCCAAGCATCAGGCCGAGGCTCATGCCGCCATTGATACCTTCACCAAGTATCTTGATATCGACGAAGATTTCGCCACCGTTCTGGTCGAAGAAGGCTTCTCTACTCTGGAAGAACTGGCTTACGTGCCAATCAAAGAGCTGCTGGAAATCGACGGTCTGGATGAAGATATGGTTGAAGCGTTGCGCGATCGCGCCAAAGCTGCATTGACCACGCTGGCCCTGGCACAGGAAGAAAGCCTGGGCGACCAAAAACCTGCTGATGATTTGCTCAACCTTCCGGGTCTTGAGCGCAGCATGGCCTTTAAACTGGCCGCGCGTGGGGTTTGTACGCTGGAAGATCTTGCCGAGCAGGGTGTTGACGATCTGGCTGATATTGAAGGGCTTAGCGATGAGCAAGCCGGCGAGCTGATTATGGCCGCACGTAATATCTGTTGGTTTGGCGACAACGCGTAATAACTGTAGCAGGAAGGAACAGCATGACGACAGATGTAACCGTAAAATCGCTGGCAGCAGAGATACAGACACCGGTTGATCGCCTGGTACAGCAGTTTGCTGATGCAGGGATCAACAAGTCTGAGACCGACTCTGTGACACAGCATGAGAAAGAAACCTTACTGGCGCACCTGAACCGTGAACACGGTAGTGCGCCAGGCAAACTCACGTTGCAGCGCAAAACGCGCAGCACCTTGAATATTCCGAGCACCGGCGGTAAGAGTAAATCGGTGCAAATTGAGGTCCGCAAGAAACGCACTTATGTAAATCGCGATCCGCAGGAAGCCCAACAGGCTGAAGCGGCTGAGCAGGCACAGCGTGAAGCGGAAGAGCAGGCAAGGCGCGAAGCGGAAGAGCTAGCGAAACGCGAAGCAGAAGCTAAGCGCGCAGCCGAAGAGCAAGCCAAACGTGAGGCCGCGGAGATTGCTAAGCGTAATTCAGCGGAAAAAGAAAAAGTGACCAATCAACATACCGACGAAATGACCAAGCCAGCTCAGGCAGAAAAAGCACGCCGTGAAGCCGAAGCCGCCGAACTGAAACGTAAAGCGGAAGAAGAAGTACGCCGTAAGGTGGAAGAAGATGCCAAACGCGTAGCGGAAGAAGCGCGCCGTATGGCCGAAGAGAACGGTGAGAAGTGGGCCGAAGCGGAAGCCGCAAGCGCTGCGGTTGAAACAGCCGACTACCACGTAACCACCTCCGAGCACGCTCGTGCTGCCGAAGACGAAAACGACGCCAAAGTTGAAGGTGAGCGCCGTAGCCGTACTCGCGGTGGCAAAGCGACCAAACAGAAGAAAGGCAACAAGCTCTCCGAGTCTAAAGCAGACCGCGAAGAAGCTCGTACCATGACCCGTGGCGGTAAAGGCAAGCGTAAGCCAAGCACCCTGCAGCAGGGCTTTAACAAGCCGGCTCAGGTGGTTAACCGTGACGTGGTGATCGGC
>NZ_JAELTL010000048.1:0-43012 GCF_016428815.1 Serratia sp. ASV30
GTCTACGAGCATCCGCTGTTTAACCCGAAAAGCTGGCGTGCCCAGTCGCGCCGCAGCGAGATTAACGGCCACCAACGGAGCTGGTTCTGTGGAGCCTACTGGTACAACGGTTTTCACGAGGATGGGGTGCGCAGTGCGCTGGACGTGGTGAAGGAGATCGCTGCTGGGGAGAACCTGTAAGATGAACAGCTGCCTTTACCAGGGTGTGTTACGCCATCGTCGCTTCCAGCCGAAATCACACCATTTTCGCTATAACGTGTTTATGGCCTGGATCGATCTGGACGAGCTGGATGCGCTACCGTCGGCGGGGATCCGCCGTAATCGATTTGCCGCGGCCGCCTTCCATGATGCGGATTACCCACTCGGCACACCGCTTAAAGAGAACGCCCTCGACCGGTTGCAAACCCTGACCGGGGAACGTCCCGATGGCCGCGTCATGCTCCTGACCCAGCTTCGTTATTTCGGCTTCCATTTTAATCCGATCAATCTCTACTACTGCTATGACAGTACGGGCATCCTGCGCTGGGTACTGGCCGAAGTGCGCAACACCCCGTGGAACGAGCGCCATTATTACGCGGTGGATGGCCAGGCGGCTCGCCCGCAGCCGAAAGCCTTCCATGTCTCCCCGTTTAATCCGATGGATATGGTCTATCACTGGCGCTTCAACGCCCCCGGTAAAACGCTGCTTATGCATATCGAAAATCATCAGGACTCGAAGGTGTTCGACGCCACGCTTGCGCTTCGCCGTGAGCACCTTACGCGTGCGACCCTGAGATCGATATTGCTGCGCATACCGCTGATGACCCTGAAAACCGTCCTGGCGATTTACTGGCAAGCGTTACGGCTGTGGCTTAAACGCGTGCCGCTGTACAACCATCCCGTCAGAAGGAGTTAGCGCTCATGACCGATCCTGCCTTTGCGCTTGAATCCGATATCCCTCGTAACGCCCGTATCGCGCGCTGGCTACTCTTTCGTTTGCTGAGCGGTATCCGCGAGGGCTCGCTCACCGTGCGTGAAGGACGGCAGACTCTCCATTTTGGCGATGAGTCTTCCGCGCTGCGTGCTGAAGTGCAAATCCTCGCGCCAGGTGTTTACTGGCGTCTGCTCACCGGTGGAAGCCTTGCCGCAGCCGAATCCTGGATGGAAGGTGAGTGGGAGACGCATCAATTAACCCCGCTGTTGCAGATCCTCGCCCTCAACGGCAAGGTGTTGGGAAGGCTGGAGAGTGGCTTTCGCCTGCTGGGCAAGCCCTTGGAGCGGCTTCGCCACTGGACGCGGCGTAACTACCGCAAACAGGCGCGGGAAAACATCGCTGCCCATTACGATCTGGGTAACGAATTTTATGCGCACTTTCTCGATGAAGATCTGCTCTACTCCAGTGCGCTGTTCACCGCCGAAGACCAGGCTCTCTCCCAGGCCCAGCAGGCAAAAATGGCGCGTCTGTGCGAACAGCTGGCGCTGACCGCAAGCGATCACCTGCTGGAAATTGGCACCGGCTGGGGGGCGATGGCGGAATACGCCGCCCGTCACTACGGCTGCCGCGTCACCACCACGACGCTGTCGAGGGAACAGTACATCTGGGCTTCAGAGCGGATAGCCCGCGCGGGATTGCAGGACAGAGTACAGGTTCTGCTGTGCGACTACCGCGACCTGACCGGAGAGTTCGACAAACTGGTATCGGTTGAGATGATTGAAGCCGTGGGTAAACGCTACCTGCCTGACTTCTTCCGCACCTGTCAGGCGCGCCTGCGTCCGGGTGGAAAAATGGCGATTCAAGCCATCACCATTCAGGATCAGCGCTACCGCGACTACAGCAAAAGCGTCGATTTTATCCAGCGTTACATCTTCCCCGGCGGGTTCCTACCTAGCATCACGACAATGAGTGAACTGATGACGCGTCATACCGATTTTGTCGTCCGTAATCTATTCGATATGGGGCCAGACTATGCCCGCACGTTGACGCACTGGCGGCAGCGTTTTCTGCACGCCTGGCAGGACATTGAAAAGCTCGGTTTCGATGAAAGGTTCCGCCGTATGTGGCTCTACTACTTTGGCTACTGCGAAGCCGGTTTTAACGCACGCACCATCAGCGTGGTGCAACTGACCGCAGAGCGCGTATGAACCGCTCTGTGCAGGTCGTGCTGATGGCTCTCGCGTTCGATCTCTACTGGACGCTGGTAGTGTTGTTTCGCGAGCGCGGCCTGTTTCTGTGGCTCGCCCTGGCGATCCTGGCCTGTCTGATGCTGTCGCCTGCACACCGTGTTTACGCCCTGCTGCTGGCCGCGGCGGGCTGCGGTATAGATGCCCTCTGGGTGCTGACGGGGCTGATCGGTTTTAACAGCGATGCTCTGTTACCCCTGTGGATGATGGCGCTGTGGCTGATGTTCGCCACCGTCTGGACCCACTTGACCCTCACGACCACGCTGCCGGGATGGATGCTGGCTCTGCTGGCAACCGTTGGCGGTCCCGTAGCGTATGTGATTGGCGAACGTCTGGGCGCCATGACCTTCCGGGAGCCGACCTGGATCGTCGTCAGTTGGATGGCACCGGGTTGGCTGGTTCTGATGCTGTTGTTCCATATTCTGACGGGGAGGCGACAATGAGAACCTCTTTACTGATGCTGCTGTGGTTGGCGGCCATCGCGCCCGTCGCCCATGCCGCCGACTGGTTAAGCTGGCGCAAAGTGGGTGATGCCAGCCTCACATGGGGGCCGTTTGCCGTTTATACCTCCCAGTTGAGCACGCCGGATGGTCGGTATCACGGGCCGGAGCAGGATCAGGCGCTGATTATTACCTACAAACGCGACATCGATCGCGACCAGTTGGTCGAAGCCACCCGTGACCAGTGGCAGGCGCAGGGTATCCTGGAGCGCGAACCACAAAGCGAAGCCTGGCTGCGCATGCTGCAGTCACTCTGGCCGGACGTCACGCCGGGCTCACAGCTTACCTTTGTTCTTAAAGGTAAGCAGGGGCAGTTCTGGTATCGCGCCTCGGCGGCAGAAAAAAGCTTTACCCCGCTCGGCTCCAGCCAGTCTGCAGCCTTCAGTACCAACTTTCTGGCCATCTGGCTCGATCCACACACGCAATATCCCGAACTACGTCAGCAGTTGATCGGAGGTGAAAAATGAAACGCATTCTGACACTTGGCCTGGCGCTGATGATGCTTCTGGTGGGTTGTAGTACAGACATCAGCGACTACCGGCATCAACAACCGCCGCTTGATATCTTCCACTACTTCCAGGGGAAAACCGAGGCATGGGGCATGGTACAGGACCGCAGCGGAAAACAGCTGCGCCGCTTCCATGTGGAAATCACTGGCAACGTCATCGGCGACACGCTGACGCTAAATGAACACTTTGTCTATGACGATGGCGAGAAGCAGCAACGGGTGTGGCATATCCGGCGCGTCGGCCCCAATCGCTACGAAGGCACTGCAGGCGATATTGAAGGTGTGGCCAGTGGCGTGGCGGAAGGCAATGCCTTTAACTGGCGTTACAGCATGAGCGTGAAAGCCAATGGCAGTACCTGGCTGCTTCACTTTGATGACTGGATGTACCTGCAGGATGACACGCATCTTTTTAATAAAACAGCGATGAAGAAATTCGGTATCACCGTCGGTCAGGTGACGCTTTTCTTCACCCGAAAAGAACAGTAAGAGGATCGCGACATGAATAAGCAACCCGTCATTGGGATCAGCGGATGTTTAACCGGCTCGACCGTACGGTTTGACGGCGGACATAAACGCATGAGCTTTGTCATGGACGGGCTGGCGCAGTGGGTGGCCTTCAAACCCATCTGCCCGGAGATGGCCATCGGCTTGCCCTCTCCCCGTCCTGCCCTGCGCCTGGTCCAGACCACCGAAGGGGATTTCCGGCTGCACTTCAGCCAAGCGCCACACGACGATATGACGGAGAAAATGGCCGAATTCACGGATTCCTATCTCTCACATCTGGACGAACTATCGGGCTTTATCGTCTGCGCAAAATCGCCGAGCTGCGGTATGGAACGCGTGCGGTTGTACGATGAAAAGGGCAATCGCGGGCGTAAAGAGGGCGTGGGCGTCTTTACCAGGGCGCTGCTGGAGAAATACTCGTGGTTACCGGTCGAAGAAGATGGCCGCCTGCACGACCCGGTGCTGCGGGAAAACTTTGTCGAGCGCATCTTCGCTCTGCACGAGTTGAACACCCTGAAGGCCAACGGCCTGACCCGCCATGCGCTGCTGGACTTCCACAGCCGGTACAAGCTCCAACTGCTGGCGCACCACCAAGCGGGCTATCGAGAAATTGGACCGTTTGTCGCCTCGTTGCACGAGTGGGAAGACCTGGATGCATTCTTCGTGGCTTATCGCGAAAAACTGATGACGATCTTAAGAAAACCCGCTTCGCGCAAGAACCACACCAACGTGCTGATGCACATTCAAGGGTATTTTCGTAACCAGCTGAACTCACGTCAGCGCGGCGAGCTGAATAACGTGATCCTCCACTATCGCGAGGGGTTGCTGCCAATACTCGCGCCGTTGACGCTGCTGAAGCATTATCTGGGCGAATACCCAGACAGCTACCTGCTGACGCAAAAATACTTTGACCCCTATCCGCATAATTTGGCTTTGCGGCTGGCGGTTAATTAAGTACGCATGATTTGTGGCCGAACGGCTCGCGTTTTTCGGCCATAGATATGAATAGGCTTAGGGGGGCACTTCTCCACCAGCATACGATCCTTGTGCGGTTACCCATGTGACGTGATGGCGGTGCGCAAGGCACCAATCAATATTGAACTAACCGGTACCCTGACGCTGGGGATTAGCCCGAGCGTCATCCCCCTCTTTTTATGCATCTGCATAAAAGCAAAACCCGTAACTCACCTTTTTCATCATAATTTTTATCATTTTCGATAACATTTGCTAACCAGCTCGTCATAACATCGATTTTTTTGCCCTCCCTGGGTTGGCATTTTATACAAAGCGTCAGCCTTGTTTACCGAAGAAAGATGTGAAATTTTGCGCATTCTTGCACCGTTGCCTTTCCCTATACTCACCACCATCAGTAAATGTCGGTGAAGGGGCAACCTATGCAGCAGGCAAAAATCACACACCTCTATCAGAGTTTACAGCAGAGCGTTAAGCGCCGAACTGAGCATACCGCCCTGTTCTTTGAAGGCCATAAATACAGTTATAACCATTTAAATCATAATGTTAATTTATCATCCGCCTGTCTGAAAGAGAGTTTTAACCTCACCAAAGGCGATGTGATCGTTCTGGCTCTGGGTAACCGACCTGAATTCTGCTCGCTGTTTTATGCGGCAATGGCATTGGGGATTATCGTGGTGCCGTTAAGCACCAAGTTAAAATCGCAAGACAGCCATATCATCCTGTCCAGTGTTAATGCCAAGGCGGTTTTCTACGATCCCAACAGTCAGCCGTGGATGGCGACGCTGGAACCCGTGCAACAAAGCCAGGTGGTGTCACTGGCCGATTGGCAACTGATGCTGAGTAATGCAGATGACCAAAAGGTGATCCAACCCGTAGAGCCTGCCGCCATCGTAGCGGATGACATTGCCGCGATTATTTATACTTCCGGCACCACTGGCTCCCCAAAAGGAGCGGCGCTCACTCACGGTAACTTTATTGCGGCTATCACGGCTTACCAACAAGCTCTTAAGTTAACCGAACAAGACAGCGCCATCCTGCCGATCCCTATCTGCCATATTACCGGCCTATCGGCTTTGCTCTGCCTATTTATTCATCTTGGCGGCACGCTGCATTTGCAGCAAAGATTCAATGCAGAAGAGATTTTAAAAACCGTCAGTAACCATCACATTACCTTCCTGCATGGCTCGCCAACGGTGTTTATCCTACTGTTGCAAGAAGCGGAAAAGTATCCACAAGCGGGCGACTACTCCAGCTTACGGATGATCGCTTGCGGTGCCGGGCATTTGAACGTGGGAATTATCGAAAGGCTCGCACAACTGTTCCCAACCACGGAAATCAGACCGATCTATGGACTGACAGAAACTTCTTCACCGGCCAGCATTTTCCCGCTCGATGTGCGCAGCAGCGATAAGATAGGCAGTTCTGGCTTACCCATTCCCGGCCTGAGTTACCAAATTCGCGACGATCATCACCAGGTGCTTGCTGCCGGTGAGATTGGCCATCTATGGCTGAAAGGGCCGGTGGTCATGAGCCAGTACTGGAAGAATCCGGCGGCCAATCAGCAGTTCTTCCACGACGGCTGGTTCTACACCGGCGATATCGCCTGCCTCGATCAGGATAACTACCTGTATATCAAAGATCGCAGCAAGGACATGATCAACCGCGGTGGTGAGAAAATATACTGCATTGAAGTAGAAAACCTGATCTCGAATTATCCTGGCGTCAAGGAGATTGCCATAGTTCCCAGCAGCAGCGAAATCTACGGAGAAGAAGCCGTCGCCTTTATTGTGGCACAAAGGAATAAACCCTTGGTGAGTGACAATATTATTCATTGGCTCTCAAATAAGATTGCCAAATTTAAAATACCATCAAAAATCGTCTTTGCGGCGGAATTACCGAAAAACGCCAATGGCAAAATCGATAAATTAGCATTACGACAAAAATTGACGCAGGCAACGTGAAATCCAACTGAGTCAAAATAAGTGCGCCAACACCAGGAAACGTGCGCACCATGAGAATAACAGAACATCTGCACCTCTAATAATAACGCAGAAAACGCAACCCTATTTAATCGCCTCATCACGAGGAGGAGTCATTATCATGTCAAACCGGCCGTTAGATATTGCATCGAAAAGCCAGGCGGCAATAACGAATGCAAAAATATATAAACACCTGATGCCATTACTGATCATTGTTTATATCATCAGCTTTATCGACAGAACCAATATCGGCATTGCCCGAGCCTCGATGTCCATCGATCTTGGGCTTTCCGCTACCGCTTACGGGTTGGGAGCCGGTCTGTTCTTTCTGACTTATTCCACCATGGAGATCCCTAGCAACCTGATCATGGCGCGGGTCGGGGCCCGATTCTGGATCACCCGCATCATGTTCACCTGGGGTGTGATTTCCGCAGGTATGGCCTTCGTCACCGGCCCCACCTCTTTCTATGTCATGCGCCTGTTGCTTGGGGCGGCAGAGGCGGGGTTGTACCCCGGTATCATCCTGTATCTTACCTACTGGTTTGGCCGTGAAGATCGCGCCAGAGCCGTAGGCATGTTCCTGCTCGGTGTCTGTATCGCCAATATTGTCGGGGCACCATTGGGCGGCGCATTGCTCATGCTGGATGGCCTGGGTGGACTGCACGGCTGGCAATGGATGTTTATCGTGGAAGGGCTCCCGGCAGTGCTGCTGGCGTTTTATGTGTATGCCGTACTCCCTAATAAACCACGCGATGCCAAATGGCTAACCAAAACCGACATTGAGTATATTGAAAACAAGCTGGCTGCAGAGCAACCGGTCGGGGTGGATAAGAACCAGAAGTTTTCCTTTAAAACGGCGTTTACCAATAAGACCTTCATGCTGATCGTGGCGATTTATTTCACCCATCAGATTTCGGTCTACAGCCTGACCTATTTCCTGCCCAGCATTATCAACAGCTACGGCAAGATGAGCACTCTGATGCTCGGCCTGCTAACCGCCATTCCGTGGATCGCAGCAGCCTTGGGTGGCTTCTTCCTGCCCAAATATGCCAATACCGCTTCTCGCTCACGCATCATGCTGGTGTCCGGCTTTATGTCGATGGCCGTCGGTTTCCTGATTGGCGTACTGGGTGGCCCGGTATTAGGGCTGATCGGCTTCTGTATCGGTGCCTCGATGTTCTTCGTCGTGCAATCCATCATCTTTACCTACCCAGCCACGCTGATGAGCGGCCCCATGCTCGCTGGCGGGTTGGGATTACTGGCTTGCCTTGGCATTACCGGTGGGTTCTTCGGGCCTTATGTGTTCGGTCTCCTCGAAGATAGAACCGGGTCACCTAGCGCTGGCCTGTGGTTTGCCATCGTGCTGCAGACCCTTGCCATCATCGGGGCTGCACGGGTGAAACAACCCGCAGGCAGCAAAGATAAACCGGCCAATCAATGCCCCCCGGCTGCAATGAATAGCGTGATTGAGAAATAGAGCCTAAACGCGGTGCCATGGCGCACCGCCGCACAGAAGTAAGGTAGCAATAATGAGAAATAAAGTCATTTCGGCTCAGCAGGCCGCAGAGTTAGTGAATAACGGTTCGACCCTGTGCACCATCGGCATGACATTGATTGGGGCTGCGGAGTCGATTTTGAAGGCTCTGGAAAAGCGCTTTCTTGAAACAGGGACACCGCACGGGCTGACCTATATTCACTCTGCGGGGCAGTCGAATCGTGAGCGCGGTAATCAGCATTTTACTCCGCCAGGCATGGTAAAACGCATTATTGGTTCGCACTGGGGGCTGGCACCCAAGTGGATGGAAAAGATTGCCGCCAATGAGGTTGAAGCCTTCTGTCTGCCGCAGGGGCAGATTGTCCATCTGTATACGGCCATGGCGGCCGGTCAGGCCGGGTATTTATCCAAAGTGGGGCTGGGTACCTTTATCGATCCCCGCCTGGAAGGCGGCAAAATGAATACGTTGACCCGCTCCCTGCCTGATTTGGTGGAAGTGGTCAGTATGCGCGAGGAGGAATATCTTTTCTATCCAGCCCTCCCGTTGGATACGGTGATCATCCGTGGCACTACGGCGGATACCGCAGGCAACCTCACCTGTGAAGAAGAGGCCATGAAGCTGGAGATCCTGCAGGCGGTGCTGGCGGCGAAACGCTTTGGCGGCAAGGTGATAGCCCAGGTAAAAAACCTGGCGGAAAAAGGGAGTCTGCACCCGAAACAGATCGTGGTACCGGGCAATTTTATTGATGCCATTGTGGTGTGTGAAGACCCTGAACAAGACCACCGTCAAACCTCTTCCTGGTTCTATGATCCGGCCTATTGTGGCAATCTGATTACCCCTGCCAGCGAAGTGGAAACGCTCCCGCTCAACATCCGCAAGGTGATTGGCCGCCGCGCTTGTCAATTCCTATCCCCAGACTGCGTGATCAATCTGGGCACCGGTATTCCCAACGATGTTATTGGCACCATCATCCATGAAGAGGGGGTGAGCGAAGCGGTCACCATCACCGTTGAATCAGGTATCTACGGCGGCGTACAGGCCGGCGGGGTTGATTTTGGCATCGGCAAAAACCTGACCGCCATGATTAACCATCAGGAGCAGATGCTATATTACAACGGGGCCGGTGTGGATATTACCTATATGGGGGCCGGCGAGATGGACGCTAACGGGCATATCAATGCCACCCGTATGGGGGACCGCTGTACCGGGGCTGGAGGGTTTATCGATATTACCCAAAATGCACACCACGT
This sequence comes from Serratia sp. ASV30, assembly GCF_016428815.1. Lineage (NCBI taxonomy): Bacteria > Pseudomonadati > Pseudomonadota > Gammaproteobacteria > Enterobacterales > Yersiniaceae > Serratia > Serratia sp. ASV30. The sequence goes on from NZ_JAELTL010000048.1 coordinate 9,373, forward strand.
GGTGTTTTGCTCCACCTTTACCGCCAAGGGGCTGGAGGTGGCATTCCAACAAGGGCAATTAACCATCCTGCAGGAGGGCTCGGTTAAAAAGCTGGTGAGGTCGATTAACCAGATTTCCTATAACGGTGAAATAGCCCGCCAGAAAAAACAAAAAATGCATTTGGTGACTGAGCGAGCGGTGTTTGAACTGACGGCGCAGGGCCCGATGTTGATAGAAATCGCCCCCGGCGTCGATCTTGAGCGTGACATCCTACAACAAATGGAATTTATGCCGCTTATTTCCCCCTCATTAAAACAGATGGACGCGGCACTATTTTGCGATGCCCCTTTTGGTCTGAAGGAAATGCTGGCCAGGCAGTAAAAACATATTTGTTATCTCTGCGCTAATTCAGCGTGGTCATGAATTAAAATATAAGGAGTACCCTATGTGTTTAAAGAATAAAGTGGCTATCGTCACCGGGGCCAGCCGTGGTCTTGGGCGAGGCATTGCCCAGGTATTGGCTGAGAAAGGGGCCGCCATAGTCATTTGTGATGTCGACCAGGAAGGCGGTAATAAAACCGCCGCCGAATTGGTGAGCGCGGGCCATAAAGCCATTTTCATCGCCTGTAATATTGCCAACCGCGAAGAGGTTAACCAGTTATTTATTGCTGCCGAGCAGCAGCTGGGGCCGATAGATATTCTGGTCAACAACGCCGGGATTAACCGTGATGCCATGTTGCACAAGCTGACGGAGGAGAATTGGGATCTGGTGATGGATATCAACCTGAAAGGGACCTTCCACTGTATGCAGGAAGCCGCCGTACGCATGCGCGAGCGTGCCAGCGGGCGCATCATCAACATTTCGTCGGCCAGTTGGTTGGGCAATGTAGGGCAAGCCAACTATGCCGCTTCAAAAGCCGGGGTGATCGGCCTGACCAAAACGGCCTGCCGGGAGCTGGCAAAAAAAGGGGTGACCGTTAACGCCATCTGCCCAGGATTTATCGAAACCGATATGACCCGCGGCGTGCCGGAAAAAGTCTGGGACATCATGATCGGCAAAATTCCTGCTGGATATGCTGGCGATCCGGTTGATGTCGGCCATTGTGTGGCCTTCCTGGCGTCCGACGAGGCACGCTATATCAATGGCGAAGTGATCAACGTCGGCGGCGGCATGGTGCTGTAAGGAGAATCGAATGAAAAATGCAAATGACATTGTCGTCGTCAGCGGCGTACGCACGGCGATCGGCACCATGGGCGGTAGCTTTAAAGATACGCACCAGCATGATTTGGGGGCTGCGGTGATCCGTGAGGCCGTGGCCCGTGCCGGGCTGCAACCCGCACAAATTGATGAGGTGGTGGTAGGTAACGTCGGGCAAATCGCGGAAAGTGGCTTTATCGCCCGCATTTGCCAACTGCGCGCGGGCTTACCAAACGAAACGACGTCCTATTCGGTAAACCGCCAGTGCGGTTCGGGTCTGCAAGCGATTGTCGATTGCATGCTGGAACTGCAAACCGGTAACGCCGAGATCACCGTCGCCTGTGGGACAGAGAATATGACTCAACTGCCCCACTATATTCGCAAGGCTCGTTACGGTTATCGCCTTGGGCACGGAGAGCTGGAAGACGGCATCGTCTCTATTTTAACCTGGCCGGAAGGCCCTTATCACAACGGTATGACCGCCGAGTTCGTCGCGGAACGTTTCCACATCAGCCGTGAGGCGATGGACGAGTTTGCCTGGTGCAGTCAGCAAAAAGCCTTGGCAGCCATTAAAGAGGGGCATTTTACCTCGCAAATCCTGCCGCTGGAGGTTCGTGAAGGCAAGAACAGCCGTCTGTTTGCCACCGATGAGCACCCAAGGGATACGCCGAAAGAAAAGTATGCGCAGCTGAAACCGGCGTTTAAAAAAGACGGCACGGTCACGGCAGCAACGTCATCAGGTATCAATGATGGGGCTGCCGCGTTAGTTGTCACTACCCGAGCCAACGCGGAAAAACTGGGGCTACCAATCCGGATGGTGATCCGAGGCTGGGCAGTGGCAGGTTGCGAGGCAGAAGTCATGGGCTTTGGCCCGGCTCCGGCAACTCGTAAACTGATGCAAAAGTTGAATATGTCGGTGCACGATATCGATCTTATTGAGCTAAATGAGGCCTTTGCTGCCCAATCATTGGCGGTGATTAACGATCTTGAGTTGGATCCGGCGAAAGTGAACGTCAATGGAGGAGCAATTGCGTTGGGGCACCCTGTTGGGGCCAGCGGAGCCATCATCGCTGTAAAACTGATGTATGAGATGGAGCGCCGTGGCGTCAATACCGGCTTAGCCACCATGTGCATCGGTGGAGGCCAAGGGATCTCTATGCTGTTTGAACGGGAAAGGTAGTCTCTTAAGTTAGCGCAATAGATATTTCCGGCCCTCTGCCAAAGAGAGGGTCGGATGGAGGAAAATCGGCATACACATTGAGTTGCCTGAATTGTTTTAAGTTCACTACGTAGCGCTGTTGATGGGTGAATAAGGTTATCGTGAAATTGGCAAGAAACATTCAATATTATATTTACCCCCCCTCACTATAATAGAGGTTTTATATCATAAAGGTATGAGTATGCTGATCACCTTAGAGCTGGCTAATACCATTGTGAAACGAGCGATGAGTATTATCCATTATAACGTTAATGTTATCGATCATCAGGGCATAATTATCGCTTCTGGCGAACCACATAGGATCGGTGAACGGCATGAAGTGGCATTTGAGGTGATAAAAAGCCGCCAGCGTATGACGATAGAAAATGCTCAGCAGGCCGCCCGGTACAAAAATGTGCAACCCGGTATCAATCATCCGATTATCGTGGATGATCAGGTGGTTATGGTAATAGGTATCAGTGGCAATCCCGCCGCGATTGCGCGTTACGCCGAGCTGGCCATCCTGGCGGCGGAGCTGTTGATCAAACAGTCTTTAGCTATCCGGGAAATGAACTGGCAATACCGTATCAGGGATCTGCTGCTAAAACAGTATCTGGAAGTGGGCGACACAGAGAAAGGAAAGGAAATACTTCACCAGTTGGTACAGCAAGAAATCGACCTGTCTCAACCCCTGCTGCCGGTATTGATCAATATTGAAACCGGAGGGCATTTATTGGGGCAAACCATCGATCACATCCTCAATAAACTCTCACATATTTTAAAATCCCAGCGGGTAATATTGCTCAGCAATGATGAGATCCTGTTAATTATCACCGCTATCGACCAGACCGATGCCACCGTTAAAGCTATTAACGCATTTATGGAAACTCAGCTGAGCCATTACACTATTGGCATTGGGATAGAGTCTGGCTCTGCCGGAATTTTCCGCCAATCGATATTTATGATCAAAGAGATGATAGAACATGCTCGTGAGTCGTTACCACTATCGCGAGTCATTAACGGCCAGCAGTTTGCCTTTAGCGGATTGTTGAATGAAGCCAGAAGCAGCTCATTCACCCTTTATTTCAAACAGAGAATTGATAAATTGCTGATGCTGGGCACCGGTCAAATGCTGCTCAATACCTTGAGTACCTATATCGCGCACAATGCCGAACTGGCAAACGCGGCGCGGGAACTTGGGGTACATCGCAACACGCTCACCTACCGGCTTAACCAGATCAAAGAAGCGACCTCATTGGATCCGTTTAACTTCAAAGAGCTTAGCCAACTGATGATTTCGCTTTACTATCATCAGGGGACGTTGCTGTCTATTTCGACGGCTGGCACCAACGATCCCCAACGATGTGTCTAGACAGGTTGCTACAGTCCAGGCCAGATTTGCATATATGCAGGAACAGCTGGCCGCTATCTATACCTATCTCTTTTACACAAATCCCTGGCATTTTGCCCGGGGGATTTTTTGAACCCTTTACCTTGTCTTTTAATACCACGGCTTAGATAGTCATGTTTAAATAATCATCCTTACAGCGCAATAAACAAGTAACAAAGCCAAAGTTACATTGACGGCTCTGCCATACTTCCTGAAGATCGATTGAAAAAAATGCCCCGCCAGTGCCCAAACAAAGTTACCGAAGCAACCTATGATAGCCAAAAGAATACTGACACTTGCAACCCAGAAGACGTCATGAGTCACGGGTAATACGAACGCAGATAGAGCAGTAATTCCGTAAAGAATAATCTTAACGTTTGCAAACTGTAGCCAGAAACAAATCCAGAAACTTAGGGGCCTATCATCTCCTTGTGAAACGCCAGGATCGCTTGTTCCAATGCGCCAGGCCAGCCAGAGTATGTAAGCAACTCCCGCCCAGGCTAGCCATTTTGCTACTGCGGGAAGGATGCTAATTAGCGTAAAAGTAAACATTCCGCAGGCAAGCATCAGAACAAAAAATCCTGCGCTCATGCCTGCCAGCACCCTAAGGCTACGGCGTAATCCAAACTGATTTACTGAACTTAATGCCAAAATATTATTAGGACCTGGCGTGAGTGCTGTTATTAACGTATAGGTAAAAAAACCACTAATTATTGCTGATGTCACTTGTATTCTCCTGTTAGTTACAGGATATTAGCCCACTGTAAAATTTCAGAATAGTGAAAATTTTAGATACCTGAATTTTAATATTTCGATGTTTCTGCTTCGAGGTGTGATGTGGACTTGCGACGTTTTGTTACTTTTAAAACTGTGGTTGAAGAAGGCTCTTTCGCTCAGGCCGCCCGCAAACTTTGCTGTACTCAATCAACAGTAACTTTTCAAATTCAGCAGCTTGAACAAGAGTTATCCATCCAGCTTTTTGACAAAATCGGTCGCCGTATGGCTCTTACTCCCGCGGGGAAACTCTTATTGCCCCAGGTGCATGAGCTCACCCGCGTGCTGGAAGGGATTCATCAGGTGTCACAATGTGGGACGGAAATTGCAGGTGAACTGCGAGTGATGATTGGGGAGACCTTGCTAGCGTATAAAATGCCAGAAGTATTACGCCATTTCAGATTAAAAGCGCCAAAGGTTAACATCTCCCTACAGTCAGTTAATTGTTACGCTATACGGGATTCATTACTTTCTGATAATGCTGATTTAGGCGTTTTTTACCGAGTCGGCAATGATGAAGCGCTGCATATGGAAAATTTCGGGCAACAGGATCTTGTGCTCGTTGCCTCGCCTGCACTCGAAGATGTCGATTTCACTAGGCCAAATCAACATATACCTGTCAGTTTCATCATTAATGAACCGCAATGTATATTCAGACAAATATTTGAATCCACACTTCGCGAAAGAAAGATAACGATGGATAATACAATCGAACTCTGGAGCATTGAGAGTATCAAAAATTGTGTTGCCGGAAATCTTGGCGTCTCTTTCCTCCCAAGATTTTGTGTTGTCCGTGAACTGGAGTCCGGTGAGTTGAAGACCTTGCCTTTCACAGAACATCCGCTAACGATCATGGCGCTTTGCGCTTATCATGCAGGCCGAACAGTAAGCCCTGCCATGAAGACGTTTCTGGAGTGCATGCAACTGTGTTTAGGAAACGAATCTTCTGAATAGGAGCTTTAACCTTCTTTGCTTTAGCCCCAACCCACCGAGGGTCAGGGCTTGATACATAAAACCGCGCTTATTACGCCGTGCCGCCCACGGTCAGTGAATCCAGCTTCAGCGTCGGTTGGCCAACCCCTACCGGCAGGCTCTGCCCTTCTTTACCGCACACGCCCACGCCCTTGTCCAGCGCCAGGTCGTTGCCCACCATCGAAATCTGCTGCATCGCCTCAATGCCGGAACCGATCAACGTGGCCCCCTTCACCGGTTTGGTAACGCGGCCATTTTCGATCAGATAGGCTTCAGAGGTGGAGAAGACAAATTTCCCGGAGGTGATATCAACCTGACCACCGCCAAAGTTTGGCGCATACAGGCCATACTCCACGCTGGCGATAATATCTTCTGGCGTCGACTTGCCCGCCAGCATGTAGGTGTTGGTCATGCGCGGCATCGGCAGGTGAGCATAAGACTCGCGGCGGCCGTTACCGGTAGGCGCAACGCCCATCAGCCGTGCGTTGAGTTTATCCTGCATGTAGCCTTTAAGAATGCCGTTCTCGATCAGCACGTTGTATTGACCCGGCACGCCTTCGTCATCGATCGCAAGCGATCCACGGCGGCCTTGCAAGGTGCCATCATCCACTACGGTGCACAGCTCAGAAGCCACTAACTGCCCCATCTGGCCGCTGAATACTGAAGTACCACGGCGGTTGAAGTCACCTTCCAGCCCGTGACCGACAGCTTCATGCAGCAACACGCCCGGCCAACCCGCGCCCAACACCACAGGCATGGTGCCCGCTGGGGCAGCCACGGCAGAGAGGTTGACCAGCGCCATACGCACCGCTTCTTTGGCAAAAGCATCTGCACGTACTTCACCATCCACCACTTCCAGGAAGTAGTCATAGCCAAAACGGCCACCGCCACCGCTGGCTCCGCGCTCACGCTTGCCATTTTCTTCCACCAGCACACTGACGGAGAAACGCACCAGCGGGCGAACGTCCGCCGCCAAGGTGCCATCCGTTGCCGCAACCAGAATCTGTTCATACACGCCGGTGATACTGGCCGTCACTTCCTGCACGCGCTTGTCTTCTGCACGTGCCACCTTATCTACCCGATGCAATAGCGCGATCTTCTCTTCCCGCGGCAGGCTTTGCAGCGGATCGAGCATAGGATAAAGCGCCTGATAGCCGATCTCACCCAGCGTATGGACTTTGCCATTGCCGCTGTCACGCACGATGCTGCGAGCGGCCAGTGCGCTTTGGTTGAGGGCGTTCAGGGTGATTTGGTCCGCATAGGCAAAACCGGTTTTTTCACCGCTGACCGCGCGCACACCAACGCCCTGGTCGATATTGTACGAGCCATCTTTGATGATGCCATCCTCAATCACCCAGGATTCATGGTAGCTGGACTGAAAATAGAGGTCGGCGTAATCGAGGCGGCGTTCGGCCAGTTGACCCAATACGGAGAACAGGTCTTGATGACTCAGCTTATTCACAGCGAGTAACTGCTCACTGACAAACGACAGGCTCATAATTTTTTCACTCTTTATTGGAGGAGTTTTCAACCGGCGCAATCAGCGTCGGCTGGAATCGGTTGTGCTGCATCACCGGCATCTGCTTGCGCACCGTATGCAACTTGCCGGTATTCACGCGCACTTTCAGCGCGGAAACCGCGTCGGGGTTTTCTGCCAGCACATTGCCCCAGCTGTCTACCACCATGGAATGGCCCCAGGTGCGGCGGGTAGCTCCGTGACGGCCAACCTGCGCAGGAGCCAGGATCACACACTGGTTCTCGATAGCGCGGGCACGCAGCAAAATCTCCCAGTGTGCCTCACCGGTAACGCGGGTAAATGCGGCGGGCACCGAGATCAGCTCCGCCCCCTTCGCGCGCAGCCCCTGATACAGGCCAGGGAAGCGCAGGTCGTAGCATATCGTCATGCCCAAACGGCCAACCGGCGTATCAACCACCGTCAATTGCTGGCCATGCTGATAGGTATCTGACTCGCGATAATGGGCGTGGATATCATTGATATCTACATCGAACATGTGCAGTTTGTCATAACGACCACGGATTTCCCCCTGATCGTCAAACAGCAGGCTGCTGGTGGTGATACGTGTCGGATCTTCGCGGCTGATCAATGGCATAGAACCCACCAGCAACCATACCCCGTAACGGCGAGCCATATCGCGCACCGCCTGCTGCAACGGCCCGTGACCTTCCGTTTCCGCATGTTCACGGTAGGCAGCCGAGTTGGCAAACAGTAAGGCGTTCTCCGGAGTCATCACCAGCTTGATCCCGGGATTGAGCTGCTTGATCTGCTGCTCAATCTGGGCCAGGTTGTCCCGTATCTGCTCACCGCTACACAGCTGTAATAACGCAACGTTAGCATTTTTCATGGCGATTTATCCTCTTTTGGCTTACGCAACACCTCATGAATACTTGGGTGGTCCAGGCTGCCGGTAATGTCATAGCGGATAAACGAGATCTTGCTCCACAACGGCCCCAGCACTTTCGAGGCCGCAAACACCGCCGCCCCCACAATCGGGTTGATCACAAACGCGGTCGCCACGCCGACCGTTGCCGAGATCTCTGGCGCTATCACGGCCTGCATATCAATCTGGCGCTTCACCAGGTCGATCTGGCCACTCATGGCGATATCCGCCGCCAGCCCATCCACCAAAAAGTTATCTGTATGCATTATGCCATCTTTCGCCCAGATAGTGCCGCGTATGGAGTCAAAGTAAAATCCATTACCGAAGGTATCACGGAAGTCGAACTGTAATTTGCGCAGCAGGGCATCAAAGCTGACCAGGCGTAACAACTGCCCAGCCCTGCCACCGCCGACGTTGTCAATCTCGCCTTTGCCCAGATCGACCTTCATGGTGCCATTGAGCGTGTTGATCTGCGGTTTCCATGGTTGCCCATGCCAGTGCAGATCAAAATCAATATCGTAGGGTGCGTCTTTTAATGGAATGATCACGCCGAAGAAGCTGGCGGTGCGATCGATTTTGCTGCCCAGCAGTTTACCTTTTAACGCACTACGTTCTTCCTGAGCATTCTGTTTCCACAGGCCGGTGGCGCTCATACGGCCATAGCCGGTATCTACCAGACCATGACTGAGCACTAACGAGTCGCCCTCGTGTTTAACGTCGGCTTCAACCGTGCCAAGGTTCTGCCCCATCATCCAGCAGGATTTACAGCGCAACATCAGTGAAGGCCAGCCCTGGAAAGAGATCCGCTCCTTAGAGTCCAGCGGGTTGGTAGCGCCAGCACTGCCGTCGCCGCTAGCAAACTGCGGGTTGTAGTAAAGATAGCCAAGATCCGCGCGCCACACGCCCCTATCCGGCATCGACAGGCTACCATCAATCTCTTTACCCTTGGCGGTGACGGTCGTTCCCGCCAACTGCTGCAAGACCGCCAGCTGAAGGTTATGCCACGCCTGTCCGCCCAGCGTCAGTTGCGGGGTTTCGAGCGTTACGCTGGTTGGGAACACAAAGTTGCCCACCTTGCCTGCGCCACTGCTTTGCTTCATCGCCGGTGCCAATAGCCCCAGCCATTGCTCGCCATCCAGTGCGGGCAGCTTGAGCACCAGGGATTTATCTTTGGGTAACGTTGGGGTAGAGGAACCACCGGTTTGCCAGGCGGCACGTGCCAGCGTTACCTGTTGTTTAGCCAGCAGCCATTCGCTGTTGAAGTGGTTTTGCTTACCCGCACTGCCATTGAGCATAAATCCTTGCAGGCCGCCGTTCACTTTTACGCTAACGGGTAACGCTTCCCCTGCGGGTTTATTCAGGGGAGAGGGTAAGTGACTACTTACTTTTTTCAGATCGGCATTCACACCAATCTCATAGCTCGGCTCACCTTTATGCGGCAGGTTGATCGCCACCTTACCCTGCCAGGCGGCGCTGCCTGCCAGCTTTTTGGCAAACTCTGTCGGCAGGCCTTCAACCTTGGCCGGTTGCCAATCGCCTTTCAGCCCAACGTTAACCTTATAATCCTGTTTGCCTTCCAGCGTATCGAAGTTGACCGTCAGCGGCTGCCCAAACCAGTTGGCCGTCAGGGTATCGCTCTGCAGGTTGCCGTTGTCGAAGCGGAACTTGCCGCTCACTCTCTCTAGCTGGCTCTCCAGTGGCTTGACCAGCAGCGAGTTGTTGTTCAGCGTCACTTCACCACTGGCGTTAACCAGCTCACCGTCCAACGGAATATTTAGATGTAAGCGCCCACTAACATTACCACCCACCTGCAGCTCATCTAATGCCGCCCCGACAGAATCATCAAGTGGCGTCTGCATGAAATAGTCGTGGATAGCTTGTCCGGTGCCCGCAACGTCGGCATCAATCAACAGGCGTTCTTTGCGATAGTCCGGAATGATGGCGCTAATATTTCTCCCCGTCGCGTCACCCAGTTTGGTTTGCGGCGCGTTCATCCACAGGCCATTGTTGGCAAAGTCGAGGTCGATCGCCAGATCGTTCAGCGCTGGCCATTCCGGCTGGAACTGGAAGGTCGCGTGGCGTAGTGGGACAAACACCTGAAACTGCCCTTCGTTCTTTTCATACGGGAAGTGCTGCGGATCGCCCGCATAAATCAGGGAAGCATTATCAACCTGCCCACCCTGAATCGCTTCGCTGAGGTAATCCACCAAATGTTTACCCATCAGCGGTTCAGGGAAATAACGCCAGGCATCGGCGGCATCATACAAACGGATGCCAGCCAGAATATCCAGCCAAGGCTCGCCGTTGGCCGGTTGCTGATAGCGGAAATCACCGTTAATCCACAAGGATTTGGCCTGTACATCCAGACTTTGACTTGCCAATTGCCAGCCTTGAGCGTTGTTTTGCCAGGTCAACGCCCCGCTCGCACGGCCGATCTCCAACGGTGCTCGGAACATATCACCATAAGGCAGCGTGCTGTTGTTCAGCCCCAGCGTCAGGCGGCCATTTTCCACGCCCCCGGTTAATGCGCCAGAAAAGTGATCAACGCCCGGCAGCAGTTTCCAGTGTTGCCAGCTCAGATCCTGCCACCACGCCTGAAAACGGGTTTTTTCCGGCTGTTGCAGAGGGATATCCAGCGCCAGCGCCCTGAGCATGCCGCGAGGTTGTAAGTCTTTCCAGTGCTCCAGCACTTCCGGGCTGAGGAACGAAAAAGTAGGCAGCAACGCTTCCAACCGTTCCAACTGGATGCCGGTGGCGCGGATACGGAGTTCTTCACTCTGATTTGGCCCGATAAATTGGGTATTTTCCGGCAACCACAGCGCAGTAAGGGTTCCCGGTGCCCAGGCTTGGCCATCGGTTTTAAGATTCAGGGCCGGCACATGCACCTGCCAGCCGTTGCCCTCACGGCTCAGTGCCAGCGCCAGGTTATCGACGTCCAGCCGGTGTTGATCGCTACCCGCCGACCAACTGGCGGTACCTTTATTAAGCAGGGCATTCCCGCTGTAGATTGCACCATTTTTGATATTGAGCCAGGCGGCCAGGCTGAAATCGGCGCTTTCCAGGCCGGTATTGGTTTGCAGCCAGCGGCTGAACCAGGGCTTCATGTCAATATCATCGGCCTGCATATAGATGGTGCCGGTATTGAGTAACCCCTGCTCATCACGCAGATCCAGGCGTAACTGTGCCGCACCGTGCTGGCCATTCAGGCTGGTCAGGCTGATCTGACCTTCCGCGCGATGGCGGTTATAGCTGTTGAGCCAGGTCATTTGCGGGATGTGGAATTCAGCGCGGGAACCGGATGGGGTCAGGAACGAGAGACGGCTATTGCGCAGATCAAAGTGATCCAGCTGATACAGGAACAGATCGCTGACCCCGTTCGGAGTAAGGCCATTACCATTACTGCCTTCACCCCCGAGCGTCGCGTCAAGATCGAGCTGAAGTTGGTAGAAGGTGAGATCGCGGAACTGCCAGCGCCAATGCAGCAGGGATTGCCACACGTCCAGCGCCAGCGTGACCCGCTCGATCTGGAGCGTGCTTGTTGGTAGGGCCAAACGGATATTGCGGGCTTCCAGCGTTGGGCCAAAGGTTTCCCAACTGCCTTGGATAAAGTCCGCTTCGATGGGCACCCCAGCGATCGCCTGCACCTTTTCCAGCAATTGCGGGCGATAGTGGTTAAGCTCAGGCAGCACCAGACGCAACCCGCTGATCAGCAACGCCACAACAACAATCAAAATGGCGCCTGTGGCTAACAGGATCCCGGGCAGTCGCCTCACGCATTTCTCCTTAATGACCAAATATATAACCTAACGCTTGTGCCCCTCACCCTAACCCTCTCCCACAGGGAGAGGGGACCGAAAGAGTTCGTTATCAGTTGCAGAAATTTACCTGACCATCACAGATTATTAAGCCACATCAAGAACACCATACTTAACCACAACACCGTACCAGCTCCCTCTCCCCATGGGAGAGGGTTGGGGTGAGGGGTATTACATCATCACAACGTCAAACTGTTCCTGGCTGTATAACGGTTCGATCTGCACCTTGACCTGTTTGCCAACGAAGATTTCCACTTCCGCCAGCGCGTGAGACTCTTCACTTTTCAACGCTTCACCCACTGCCGCAGAGGCATAGACCAGGAAACGATCGGAATCGTAAGCATGATGCACGCGCACGATCTCACGCATAATCTCATAACAGACAGTTTCCACCGTTTTCACCGTTCCGCGCCCTTGGCAGGTCGGGCAGTCGTTACACAGCACATGCTCAATACTTTCACGCGTGCGTTTACGCGTCATCTCCACTAAGCCTAGCTGAGAGAAACCATTGATCGTGGTTTTTACCCGATCTTTACTCAGCGCCAGCTCCAACGAGTGCAATACCCGGCGGCGGTGTTCATCATTGTTCATATCGATGAAATCAATGATGATGATGCCGCCCAGGTTGCGCAGCCGCAGCTGGCGGGCAATGGCCTGCGTCGCTTCGATGTTGGTATTGAAGATGGTCTCATCAAGATTGCGGTGGCCGACAAAGGCCCCGGTGTTGATATCCACGGTGGTCATGGCTTCGGTTTGATCGATGATCAGGTAACCGCCGGACTTCAATTCAACCTTGCGCTCCAGCGCTCGCTGGATCTCGTTCTCGACGTCATACAGATCGAAGATCGGCTGGCTGCCGGTATACAGCTCCAGCTTATTGGTGATATCCGGGATGTACTCGCCGGTAAATTCCACCAGTTGGTCATGCGTCAGGCGTGAATCGACGCGGATACGATCCAGCGCCGCCCCGGCAAAGTCGCGCAGGATACGGTGCGCCAACGCCAGTTCACCATACAGTTTGTACTTGGTCTGGTTACGCTTTTTACGCTCCATGACCTTGGTCCACAAGCGTTTGAGGAAAGCGGCATCCTGCGCCAGCTCTTCTTCGCCGATCCCTTCCGCCGCAGTGCGGATGATAAAGCCGCCCAGATCGTCGCAATATCCCGCCACGGCGCGCTTAAGACGCTCGCGTTCGGCTTCACTTTCAATACGCTGGGAAACCCCCACGTGCGCAGCGCCCGGCATAAAGACCAGGTAGCGCGAAGGTAGGGTGATATCGGTAGTGAGGCGTGCGCCCTTGGTGCCAAGCGGATCTTTCACCACCTGAACCATCAGGTCCTGTCCCTGGCGCACCAGTTCGGCGATATCACGCACAGAGAAATTCTTTTGTTCATCACCGGCAACACACTCGGTGTGCGGCATGATATCGGAGGCGTGCAGGAAGGCCGCTTTATCCAGGCCAATATCGACAAAGGCCGCCTGCATGCCGGGTAACACGCGGCTGACACGCCCTTTGTAGATATTGCCCACGATGCCACGCTTGGCTTCGCGCTCTATATGGATCTCTTGCAGAATGCCGCCGTCAATATAGGCAACCCGCGTTTCCGACGGCGTAATGTTTACCAGTAGCTCAGCTGTCATGCTTTCTCCTCAGAGCCGGTGTAGCGCCCGCCCCTTATCTTTCCTGCGCTCACGCTATGGCGGCGACGGGAAATCTAGTGGTGGCATCAACCGGTTCTTACCTCTCGTAATGCGACAAAATGACTGAGCAGCTCATGTGTTTCGACCAGCGGCAACCCCATCACCGCATGATAACTTCCGGTTATCGTTCTGACGAAACAACCACCCTTGCCTTGAATTCCGTAAGCGCCCGCTTTATCCATCGGTTCGCCCGTGGCGATATAGTCGCAGATATCCTGTGGTGACAGATTGCGGAACGTCACGTCGGTGACCACCAACTGGCATAAAACGCCCTGTTTATCGGCGATCGCCACGGCGGTCATCACCTGATGCTGCTTCCCGGACAAGGCCGCCAGCATCTGCGCCGCATGCTCTTCATCCCGCGGTTTTTCCAACACCTGGCCATTCAACACCACGATCGTATCTGCCCCCAGCACGGGCCAATCCTGTTGCGCCAGGGTTACACCCGCTCTGGCCTTATCCTGCGCCAGACGGCGAACGTAATTTTCCGCAGCTTCCCCTTCCTGTCGCTGCTCTTCAGTATGCGTCAGAATGACTTCGAACGGTACGCCGAGCAAAGTCAGCAGTTCATGACGACGGGGAGAACCGGAAGCAAGATAGAGCGAAAACATCGTTATAACCTCATTGTACGGCAAACTGACGGCGGATCTTGCGCATCAGCAGGAATAACCACGGCCAAAGCACGCCGTTGACCACACTACTCCAGAACACCTCGGGGCGGAAAGAAACGTTGATCACTAAAAACTCCGCCCAGAACACCACCACGTCCATAGCCAATGATAGCAGCACGACGATCAGCGCTTGCTGCCACAGTGCCATATTGCGGAATAATTGGAATTTGAACGCGACGAGATAGGCGATGATGCCCATGGCTAGCGCACGCACGCCGAGCGTGGAACCCAGGATCAGATCCATGATCAGCCCCAGGATAAACCCGGTGCCGACGTTAACCCGGTGGGGTAGCGCCATCACCCAATAAGTGAGGATAAGCAGCAGCCAGGACGGCCGGAACATGTAGATTTGCTCCGGCCACGGCATGATTTGCAGCACTAATGCCACCAGGAATGACAGCCAGATAATCCAGCGCCCGTTGCTGCGATAGCGATTCATCGGGTTGTCCCCACCGGTGGCGGCTGAACGGTACCGGTAGCAGGAGCGGGCAGCGGAGCCGGTGGGCCCATGGCATCGGCCGGTGGCAATACCTGCGGCATCATCTGCATCAGGCGTTCATTGGCAACGCGGTGAACTTCTTCCGGCGGCAGCGGCATAGTGCCGTTGCGATCGGCGCCCCACAGTAACAACAGATAGCGCAGGCGTTGCAGACCAGCGGTTGGCCGCGCCTGGATCACGGTATAGGCGCGTTGGTTATCCACTTTTACCGAGGACACAACGGCTACCGGATAGCCTTCCGGGAAGCGCCCGCCCAAACCGGAGGTGACCAGCACATCCCCGACGCGGATATCGGTATTGCCCGGTAGATGTTCCAGCTGCAGGTCATCCGTACAGCCACTGCCTGCGGCAATCACCCGGATATCATTGCGCAATACCTGGATCGGCAACGCATGGGAAGCATCACAGATCAGCAGGACGCGGCTGGTCATTTTAGCCACCGCCACCACCTGCCCGACCACGCCTTTATCACTGATAACCGGCTGGCCTTCATACACCCCGTTGTCCGACCCTTTATCAATCACGACCTGATCGCTATAGGGGTCTGAACCGGTGGAGATCACCTGAGTGACCATTTTGTGTTCGTCCTGGCGCAACGGCGAGCCTAACAGCTCACGCAAACGGGCATTTTCCTGTTTGAATTGGCCAAGAAGAAGATTATCGCTGTTTTTGAGTAACAGTTCCTGCCGCAGAGCACGGTTTTCCAGCTCTAGCTGTTGGCGGGTAGCCAGCGTTTCCGATACGCTGTCCAAAACTTTACGCGGCCCATTAGCCAAGAAGTAAAAAGGGCTGACGGCGGTGTCCATGTAGTTTCGTATTTTAACGAACGTACCGAGCCGGCTGTCGGCAACGATCAGTGCAATCGCCACGATCACTGCCAGGAAAAGTCGTAGTTGCAGGGAAGGCCCCCTGCTAAAAATCGGCTTCATAAATTATGCACGTTCCTCGACAACAGAAAGGGGAACGCACCAGATGCCAGGTTAATACCGTCATCCGCTACGATCCCTCCATTCTGGGGCTGCTCACTATTCTTCGCTGAACAAATCGCCGCCATGCATGTCGATCATTTCCAACGCCTTGCCACCACCGCGAGCCACACAGGTGAGAGGATCTTCAGCCACCACTACCGGGATACCGGTCTCTTCCATCAGCAGGCGATCCAGGTTACGCAGCAATGCGCCACCACCGGTCAGCACCATACCGCGTTCGGAGATGTCGGAAGCCAGTTCCGGCGGGCACTGTTCCAGCGCAACCATCACCGCGCTGACGATACCGGTCAGAGGTTCCTGCAAAGCTTCGAGAATTTCATTGGAGTTCATGGTGAACCCACGCGGCACACCTTCAGCCAGGTTACGGCCACGCACTTCAATTTCACGCACTTCGTCATCTGGATAGGCTGAGCCGATACCGTGCTTGATACGTTCTGCAGTGGCTTCACCGATCAGTGAACCGTAGTTACGGCGCACATAATTAATGATGGCTTCGTCAAAGCGGTCGCCGCCGATACGCACAGAAGAAGAGTACACCACGCCGTTAAGCGAGATCACCGCCACTTCAGTGGTACCACCACCGATATCAACCACCATGGAGCCGGTGGCTTCCGATACTGGCAGACCCGCACCGATCGCCGCAGCCATAGGCTCTTCAATCAGGAAGACTTCACGCGCGCCTGCACCCTGAGCGGACTCACGGATCGCACGGCGTTCAACCTGGGTTGCACCAACAGGTACGCAAACCAGTACGCGCGGGCTTGGGCGCATAAAGCTGTTGCTATGAACCTGCTTGATGAAATGCTGCAGCATTTTTTCGGTGACAAAGAAGTCGGCGATCACGCCGTCTTTCATTGGGCGAATAGCCGCGATATTGCCAGGCGTACGCCCCAGCATCTGCTTGGCGTCATGACCTACGGCCGCAACGCTCTTGGGTGAACCGGCACGATCCTGGCGAATGGCAACCACCGACGGTTCATTCAGTACAATGCCTTGTCCTTTAACATAAATCAGGGTATTGGCGGTACCCAAGTCGATGGACAAGTCATTAGAAAACATGCCACGAAATTTCTTAAACATAACGAAAGGATAATCCTGCAAGCTGGGGGCGGAAAATAAAATCCGCCTACTTTACCAACCACACGAAGCAGCGACAAGGCGCAAAAACGTCCTACTTCGGTGAAAATTAGTCTGCGTTATTTGTGACCGAATGCACGGAAAGCGAATGGGGCCTGATATCCCTCAACAAAGGCTCAGCTAGCCACCAAATCAACGTACCAAACGGCAGTAACACAGCTCATAAAATCTAACATTTTTCCTGATTGTCACCGGTGGTAAGCACCTACTGACGCCCACAGGAAAAGACGGGCCATTCTACGTTAATTTTTGCCCGGTCATCAGGTTAAACACGATATCGACGCGAATATTTTTTGCGAGCTATATCGATCGGCTCTGGCGAAGCGAAAAAGTCCCCCTGCCCACCCAGGATCCCGCGCTCTTTCAGCGTCTGCCATTCGTTGCGCGTACGCACGCTGGCGGCAAAAACCTTCGCTTGAGTGCCTTCGCAGGCACCGGTCAGGCTCTGAACGAACAGCTGATTCTCATCCCGCCGGTCAATACTCCTTACCAACCCTGGGTGAAGCTTGACGATCTCCACCGGTAACGACTTGATATAAGAGGTACTAACCACCGTCAACCCAGCCTGAGAAACCGCCAGACGACAGCCCAATCCGGTCAGCAATCGCAGCACCGGACGCAAACGGTCGATATGTTGACACACATCTGCCTCTGCAAGTTCAATCAGAATTCGCCTGCGGTGACTTTTTTCACACTGTAACAGGGTATCGCGCAGCCAACGTTGGAAACTGCGCTGCAATAATGAATCAACGCATAGTGGAAACGCCAGCGTCTCTTCCGGCCACAGTGCCAATAAAGGAATAATCCGATTCATCTGCTGGCGGTCATAGCTTTCCGCCAACCCAAGCTGATTGACCAGCGGCATATATTCGGCAGGCAACAGTTCCTGTGCGCCATCATAAATCCGACTCATGATTTCGCGGTGATGCACATCGCCTTCCACCGTCACCGCCGGTTTTTGATATAAACGAGGGCCGCCACGCGCCAGCACCTGTTCGAGCAGCGTGCGCCATTTAACGCTGCCGCGCCCTTTCTCTGGCACATCGCTATCATAGACGTACCAGCCGTTTTCGCCTTGCAGTACGGCGTGGCGGGTTGCCTGTTCGGCGTAATCGATGATTTCTTCCGTGGTCTGCCCGCCGCGGTAGGCAACAATACCAATATGCAAGAACGCCTCGCGGTCAATCAGCGCTGTTGAGGGCAAGGAGTCGATCGCGTTGACCAGCTGCGCCGCGATGCCGTCCGCTTCTTTCAGCGTGCGGTGTGGCAGCAGAACGGTAAAATCACTGTGGAAATAGCGGGCCAGTAAGGCGGCAGGGTAACGCATGACAAAAGTGGACAGCAGGTTGACCAATGAATACATCAGCTCCTGCACCGCCGCGTTGCCGTGAATTTCACGCAGGGTATCGAAATCCGGCAGGCGCACCATCATGACGATGCCGTGTGACCCGACATCTTCCAGTTGAGTCGTGAGCTGGTTATCAAAGAACAGCCGGTTATTGAGGCCGGTTTTCGCATCCTGCGCGGCAAAAGCACGGATCAAGGTATCTACCCGGCTGCGCTCCTCACGTGCTTCGGCCAAATCGGCCAGCAGACGATCCAACGCGCCGCTGACGCTGGCGGGCCATTCGCGAATGTCTCCCTTCAGCACCTGTTCACGCTCGCCGTTGAGAATGCGCCGCGCCCGTCGCTCCAGGCGATCTTCACCTACTGCTTGTTCACGCAGCCAGCGTAAACTGAACAGCAGGATCACCACCATGATGACAATCGACAGCGTGACCGCCGCCGTGGACTGTAATGAACGCACGTCGCTGGCGAACGGATCGAGGTAGGTGACATTCACCCGGGTGCCGGGGTGATGCATCATGTTTAACGAGGTTTGGCGGTAGCCCGCCAGCGATGCCCAGGGGGCTTTGATGGTCGGCAGACTGTACGAGAAAAGGTTGCTGGTTTCGGTATCGACATGAATCGCAACGATACCTAGCGGCCGCATCACCAAGGGCAGCCAGTTATCCTGAGCCTGCAGAGGTTGGAGCAGCATTGCCTGATCGATGGAGGTGGCCAGGGCTTCAAAACGGCGCTCGAGGCGTTCCTGAGTCACGTAAAAGAAACTGTATGAACACCCCATCAGCATCAAGAACATAGCCAATGCGACGAGCAGGGTGATTAGAGCAGAGAGTTTGGTTGTAAATCTCATCCCTGTGCCTTCTGCGCGATGATAAAATGAAGAGCCACCTTTTGATGTTCCAAGGCCCCGTTCCTGCTCGATTGAAAACAACGCAATACCCTGATATTTAAAAATCATGAAGCGACTTCAATTTCTTTGCCAAGCATCAGGTTAGCTTTACAAAGCTATCAAGCCTGGCCGACGAAGAAAACCATTAAGCACTATTTTTTTGTCCTTTATCAGGACAGGCTTTTTTATTATGCATATAGTCAGACAATACTGAACCATACATTCATATGATATATGAAAAAACGTGGAGCGATGCATGCGAGTATTATTATTGGAACAAGATGGCGAAAAAACCCTGGCACAAGTCAAGAATATTGATAGTAAGCAGTTGCCAGAAGGGGATGTGACGGTCGACGTCAACTGGTCCAGTCTCAACTATAAGGATGCCCTGGCGATCACCGGCACGGGGAAAATTATTCGTCACTTCCCAATGGTGCCAGGTATCGATTTTGCCGGCCTGGTACACAGCAGCACAGATCCACGTTTTAAACCAGGCCAGAGCGTAGTGCTCACCGGTTGGGGCGTTGGCGAAAGTCACTGGGGCGGGTTGGGCGAACAGGCCCGCGTTAGCGGCGAATGGCTGGTCCCGCTGCCACAAGGGCTATGTGAACGCAAAGCGATGATCCTCGGCACTGCCGGTTTTACCGCCATGCTGTGCGTGATGGCACTGGAAGAAGGTGGAGTGAAACCGGAGGACGGCGACGTTCTGGTCACCGGAGCCAGCGGTGGCGTAGGTAGCACGGCGGTCGCCCTACTGTCCGCACTGGGCTATAGCGTCACCGCCATCAGCGGACGCGACAGCAATACCGACTATCTGAAATCCCTCGGTGCCAAAACCGTCCTGCCCCGTAGCGAGTATATTGAAACACCGCGCCCGCTGGAGAAACAGCTATGGGCTGGCGCCATCGACACCGTCGGTGACAAATTGCTGGCTCGCGTGCTGGCGCAGATGAATTACAACGGCACCGTTGCCGCCTGCGGCCTGGCGGGAGGCTACAAGTTGCCGACTACCGTGATGCCGTTTATCTTGCGTAACGTGCGTCTGCAAGGCGTTGATTCGGTGCTCACGCCGCTGCATCGTCGCCAAACCGCCTGGGAACGTCTGGCCGGTATTCTGCCAGAAAGCTTCTACGAACAAGCCACACAGGAAATTCAGTTGGAAGACGTGCCTGCCGCTGCTACCGCGCTGATGAACAATCAGATCACTGGCCGCACCCTGGTAAAAATCCGCCCGTAATCTGTTGGGCGCCGCATCCGGCGCCTGCTTATTCACCACAAGAAATTACCTCTCGTTTACCTCTCTTTACATCCACCCTCTCGCAGAAAGTTGGCTTTCACGCCATGCTTACACCATCACTTGCGGAGAAAAAAGATGAAACAACAGCGAAAACTGACCGAAGCCGATGTCACGCTGGAAAGCGTGTTCTATCAGCGGCGCAAGGTACTCCAGGCGTTAGGGATCACGGCAGCCTCGCTGGCTTTGCCCACCCAGGCACAAGCCGACTTGCTGTCATGGTTCAAAGGTAACGATCGGCCCCCAGCCCCGCCGGGTAAAGCGTTGGACTTCAGCAAGCCCGAAGCCTGGCAAGCCAAACTGGAGCTTACGCCTGAAGAAAAAGTCTCGGGTTACAATAACTTCTACGAGTTTGGTCTGGACAAGGCCGATCCCGCCGCCAACGCGGGCGATCTGAAAACGACGGACTGGAAGGTAAAAATCGACGGCGAAGTCGGTAAACCCATAACGCTGGATATCGACGATTTACTCAAGCGATTCCCGCTGGAGCAACGCATTTATCGCATGCGTTGCGTTGAAGCCTGGTCGATGGTGGTGCCGTGGATCGGTTTTGAGCTGGGCAAACTGCTTAAGCTGGCCGAGCCCAACAGCAACGCGCGCTACGTGGCTTTTCAAACGCTGTACGATCCAGAACAGATGCCCGGTCAGAAAGATCGCTTTATTGGGGGTGGCCTCAAGTATCCCTATGTCGAAGGTTTGCGCCTTGATGAAGCCATGCACCCACTGGCTCTGTTGACCGTGGGCGTGTATGGCAAGATGCTGCCACCGCAAAACGGTGCTCCGGTGCGTCTGATCACTCCATGGAAGTATGGCTTCAAGGGCATCAAGTCCATCGTACAAATCACCTTGACCCGCGAACAACCGCCAACCACCTGGAATCTGTCTGCTCCCAACGAATATGGTTTTTACGCCAACGTGAATCCCCATGTCGATCATCCGCGCTGGTCGCAGGCCACCGAGCGCTTTATCGGTTCTGGCGGCATCCTGGATGTGAAACGTCAGCCGACGCTGCTGTTCAACGGTTATGCCGATCAGGTGGCTTCGCTGTATCACGGCCTCGATTTACGGGAGAACTTCTGAGTGCGCTTAACCCCCAAGCAGATCACCTGGCTAAAAGTTGCCATCTACCTGGCAGCATTCCTGCCCTTTCTGTGGCTGGTGCTGTCCGTCGATCAGGGCTGGTTCAGTGCCGATCCGGCCAAAGATATCCAGCATTTTACCGGCAGGATGACGTTGAAATTGCTGCTGGCCACCCTGCTCGTCACTCCATTGGCCCGCTACGCGCGCCAGCCGCTGCTGATCCGTTGCCGACGTCTGCTGGGTTTGTGGTGTTTTGCCTGGGGAACCCTGCATCTGGTAAGCTACTCGACGCTGGAACTGGGGCTGAGCAACATAGGCCTGCTGGGGCGCGAACTGGTAACCCGCCCCTATCTGACGTTAGGTATCCTCTGCTGGTTGATTTTGTTAGCTCTGGCGGCCACCTCAACGCTATGGGCGCAGCGTAAATTGGGGGCCAACTGGCAGAAGCTGCATAACTTCGTCTATCTGGTGGCGATCCTGGCACCGATCCACTACCTTTGGTCGGTAAAAACGTTGTCACCGCAGCCTTTTATTTATGCCTCGCTGGCGCTGCTGTTGTTAGCTCTGCGTTACAAGAAATTCCGCTCGTGGTGGCGTAAACCACGCTAAAACCGGCAAGATTGACGGTAAAAATCCCCTACCGGGGCGCGGAACTTTTCTGTGTTCTACCCCTCATAATCCAATAGCGGCACTGGGTGTTTGCTGATTTAGGGTTGAATATCTTCGCTGATAAGACCAGTATTTAGCTGCGAATTGCCACGATATCGTTATAATGCCCGACCTTGAGCCTGTCGCTGCAGCAAAATCTGCGCGTAACAGGTGACAAATCGGTGACATCGGGTTATTTTCTACGATGATGGTTTTATTGCCGGAGATACCAGCACAATGGCGGATAAGTTTCACATTTTGCTTCTGAACGGCCCCAATCTCAATCTGCTGGGGACGCGTGAGCCGGAAAAGTACGGCAGCGCTACGCTGGCAGAGATTGTTAACGGATTGGAAAACCAGGCGCTCGCGCTAGATATCACCCTGAGCCATCTGCAGTCCAACGCCGAGCATGCGCTCATCGATCGCATTCATCAGGCACGCGGCAATACGGATTTTATCCTGATTAACGCCGCCGCGTTCACGCACACCAGCGTGGCGTTGCGCGATGCACTGTTGGCAGTAGAGATCCCGTTTATCGAGATCCATCTGTCCAACGTGTACGCTCGTGAGCCTTTCCGTCATCACTCCTACCTGTCTGATATCGCGGTAGGCGTGATCTGTGGCCTCGGCGCGGATGGCTACACATTTGCTTTACAGGCAGCGGTTCGCCGTTTGTCAAAAACCCACTAATTGCTACACAAAAAGAGTACGGAATCACACTCATGGATATTCGTAAAATCAAGAAACTGATCGAACTGGTTGAAGAATCAGGCATTTCTGAACTGGAAATCTCTGAAGGCGAAGAGTCGGTTCGCATCAGCCGTGCCGCACCGGTGCAGGCTTACCCAATGATGCAGCAGTACGCAATGCCAGCCCAGCAGCAACCTGCTCTGGCCACCGCCGTTGCCCCTGCTGCCGCAGAAACCCCAGCAGCACCAGCGGCCATGAGTGGCCATATCGTTCGTTCACCAATGGTAGGGACCTTCTACCGCACCCCAAGCCCGGACGCGAAAGCCTTCGTGGAAGTGGGCCAGAAAGTGAACGCCGGTGATACTCTGTGCATCGTTGAAGCCATGAAAATGATGAACCAGATTGAAGCGGACAAATCCGGTGTGGTTAAAGCGATCCTGGTAGAAAACGGCCAACCGGTTGAATTTGACGAGCCACTGGTCGTCATCGAATAACGAGGCGCACCATGCTAGATAAAATTGTTATCGCCAACCGTGGCGAGATCGCGCTACGTATCCTGCGCGCTTGTAAAGAACTGGGCATCAAAACCGTTGCCGTTCACTCAAGTGCCGACCGCGATCTGAAACACGTTCTGCTGGCGGATGAGACCGTTTGTATCGGCCCTGCACCGTCAGTTAAAAGCTATCTGAACATCCCGGCCATCATCTCCGCCGCCGAAATTACCGGCGCCGTGGCGATCCACCCGGGTTATGGCTTCTTGTCCGAGAATGCCGACTTTGCCGAGCAGGTAGAGCGCTCTGGCTTTATCTTCATCGGCCCACGCGCCGAAACCATTCGCCTGATGGGTGACAAGGTTTCAGCCATCAGCGCGATGAAAAAAGCCGGCGTACCTTGCGTACCAGGCTCCGACGGCCCGCTGACCGATGACATGGACAAAAACCGTGCCTTCGCCAAGCGCATCGGTTATCCGGTGATCATCAAGGCTTCCGGCGGCGGCGGCGGTCGCGGCATGCGCGTTGTGCGCGGCGACAAAGATCTCGAACAATCCATCTCCATGACCAAAGCGGAAGCCAAAGCGGCTTTCAACAACGACATGGTGTATATGGAGAAGTACCTGGAAAACCCTCGCCACATCGAAATTCAGGTG
This sequence comes from Serratia sp. ASV30, assembly GCF_016428815.1. Taxonomy (NCBI): domain Bacteria; kingdom Pseudomonadati; phylum Pseudomonadota; class Gammaproteobacteria; order Enterobacterales; family Yersiniaceae; genus Serratia; species Serratia sp. ASV30. Next base: position 33,191 of record NZ_JAELTL010000048.1, read on the forward strand.
TTGGCAGACGGCCAGGGCAACGCCATCTATCTGGCTGAACGTGACTGCTCCATGCAGCGCCGCCACCAGAAAGTGGTCGAAGAGGCACCAGCACCGGGGATCACCCCAGAGCTGCGCCGCTACATCGGTGAACGCTGTTCAAAAGCCTGTGTGGAAATCGGCTACCGCGGTGCAGGTACCTTTGAGTTCCTGTATGAGAACGGCGAGTTCTATTTCATTGAAATGAACACCCGTATCCAGGTAGAACATCCGGTTACCGAAATGATCACCGGCGTGGATCTGATCAAAGAGCAGCTGCGTATCGCTGCCGGTCAGCCGCTGTCGATCAAACAGGACGAAGTGAAGGTGCAAGGCCATGCGGTGGAATGCCGTATCAACGCCGAAGACCCGAACACCTTCCTGCCAAGCCCAGGCAAGATCACCCGCTTCCACGCTCCTGGTGGTTTCGGCGTGCGTTGGGAATCTCATATCTACGCTGGCTATACCGTGCCGCCGTACTATGACTCCATGATTGGCAAGCTGATCACCTACGGTGAAAACCGTGACGTGGCGATTGCCCGCATGAAGAACGCCCTGGCTGAGCTGATCATCGATGGCATCAAAACCAACGTTGAACTGCAGCAGAAGATCATGACCGACGAAAACTTCCAGCATGGTGGCACCAACATCCACTATCTGGAGAAGAAGCTGGGTCTGCAGGAAACCTGATTATCGGTTAACGATATTGGGCTAATAAAAAACACCGCATGAGAACTTCTGCGGTGTTTTTTTATTTAATGGAGAGAGGGATTTTGCCCCTCACCCTAACCCTCTCCCAAAGGGCGAGGGGACCGATCGAGTTAGGCTGAAAATGTAGTGATTCATCATTAGCACCAACTGACTCACCTTGATTCCGAAACAGCACGGGCCAATCAAGAACTCCGGACAGCTCCCTCTCCCTGTGGGAGAGGGTTGGGGTGAGGGGTATCGCACCCATAAGCATACGCCCGCAAAACCTCCTGGATCTTGTCGATAATCAGGCTAAGTGGGTCACCGGCACACTCGCCAGCCATCAGGCGTGGGAATTGCAGCGGGAAATACTGGCTCAGCATACCCAACGGAATGGCTACTCCGCTCAGGTTTGCCACCAGCTTGTCGATGGCCGCGCTAATGCGCGCTTCAGGCCAGTAATAGCGGATCCGATCGGACAGGCTGTAGTGCAGATCGATCATCGCCTTCGAATGACGCGGATCGTAATACTTCTTCCAATACTTGGGCTCATCCTGCATCACGCTATCGATCACTGCCAGCACGTGGCTCTGCTGTTCTGCGGCAATCAGCTCCTTCTCTATCAGCGCCAGGCTGAAGATCGCTTCACGCAGGGCAAAGGTCAGCGCCGGGCCGACTTTCAGGATCGCAAAGTGATCGCGCACCAACTGGCGGAACGCTTTCGGGGTTTGATAATCCGTAGAGTGGGCTTCAAACACCAACGGCGTTGACTCAATCATGGCGGAAAGCTCGCGTGCCTGTTCCGGCTGATAGTGGATCACCGTGGAATGGTCGAACTCGACTCCCGGCTGCACCACCAGCCCCACAACCCGCTCCATGGCCTGCTCCAAACCTAAGCGAGCAAACGCCTGCCGATGCGTCTCGATGGTCTTGGCGGCATCCTGTGGCCGTGTGACGTGTACCTGAGCGATAGCGTGGCTTTCCCCACCCGGAACCGGCACTTCCGTACCTATCACGTAGCTCAGCGCCTGCCGCTGCTCTAAGGTGGCAGCCGCTTCCGCCACCGCACATAGCCGCGCCGCACGCTCGGCCACCACCGTTGGCGGTAAAGGAACCGGATCGTCCGCGCAGGACATGGAAGCATCCAGATGAATTTTACTGAACCCAGCCTGAACGTAATCGGCAATCAGGCGTTCGGCTTTCTCCATCGCCAGCCCAGCCGGTTCATCCTGCCAACAGTTCGGCCCAAGATGGTCACCCCCCAATATCAACCGTGACTGCGGGAAGCCAATCTTGGCGGCAATGGCATACACAAACTCGCGGAAATCCGCCGGTTTCATCCCGGTGTAGCCGCCAAATTGGTTCACCTGGTTGGAAGTGGCCTCAATCAATACCTTACGCTGGCTAGCCAGGTCAAAACGCAACGTGGCCTCAATCACCAACGGATGTGCCGAGCAAACCGAACAGATACCAATATGCTTGCCGCTTTTATGCTGCTGGATAATAGATTTCATGCTTATGGCCTCATTTACCCGTCGCCTTTCAAGTTACAGCCTTGTTACCTGCACTTGCCCACCCCAGCCACTTTCTAAAAGTAAGCTCCTGGGATGAACAAGCTTGTTGCCTAGCTGTGACTTGAAATTCATAGGGTAAAGCAATGTCCTGAACTGAAAATTCAAGACGTTGGAATGTTATTTACAGCGCGCCGACCGGCACGGTCCGTTGCTGCTGCAAGAAAGTGTCGATTTCAGCGAAGGTAGAAGTCCCTTCCATTGGCCCACGCCGGGTTACCGCCAGTGCACCGCAGGCATTGGCATAGCGCAGCGCCTGGGAAACGCTGTGCCCCTGTAACCGGCAAGCAATGTAAGCGCCGCCAAAGCAGTCGCCCGCCCCGGTCGGATCGACCTCGTCTACGGCATAGCTGTCGATATGCAGGGTTTCATCCGCGGAATAATAGCTCGCCCCTTTACTGCCGCGTTTCACCACCACTTCTTTAATGCCGTCCTTCAGGTAGCGAGCAATCGCCTCATCCAGCGTGGTTTGGGAAGACAGCAGCATCACTTCGCCTTCGCTCGGCATATAGATATCGGTCAGCTCCAGCACGTAATGCAGCGCATCACGCATCTCGGGGATATTGAGCATTTCCTTGCGGATATTCGGATCGAAAGACAAGGTGCCACCGTTCGCTTTGACGATCCCCGCAGCCTTCTTCACCGCGTCCACCATATGGAAGGAAAACAGCGATGAACCCATGATGTGGAAGTGCTGGCAGTCCTGCAGCAGTTCGGCATTCACATGTTCGGCCGATAATTTCCCACAGGCTGCGTTCTTGATATTGAAAATAAAATCGCGATCGCCGTTGGAGTGGTAAGTGACGAAGGCGCTGCCGGTCGTCTCATGCGGCAACACACGGATACCGCGCGTATCCACTCCGTCAGCCTTTAGGCGCTCGATATTCAACGTGCCGAAACCGTCGTTACCCACGCAGCTGATGATGCCGCACTGCCCGCCCAGCTTGGTCACCTGGTCGATAAAAATCGCCGGGGCGCCGCTGGGAAAAGGGCCATTCCATGAGCCTGGATGGGTAAAAGATTGGCCAACTTTATCGGCCATGATCTCAACCAGGATCTCGCCGATGGTATAAATTTTTCTCATTGTCCCGTTCCTTATACAAATCTGCCTGTGATCGTTAGCCGCGTTTCTTCTTGTTTCGGACGTCGACATACACCGCGATAAGGATCACCAGTCCCTTCACCACCATTTGATAGAAATAAGGCACGTTCATTAAATTCATACCGTTGTTGATGACCCCAATGGTCAGGGCACCAATCATGGTGCCGATCACCGTGCCGTAGCCGCCATTCAGGCTGGTGCCCCCCAACACCGCGGCGGCGATCGCGTCCAGCTCATAGCTCAACGCGGCATTAGGCTGGCCGGAATACAGCCGTGAAGCCAGGATCATGCCGCTGATGCCCGCCATCACGGCGGTGATCATAAAGACCTTTATTTTCAGCGCGGAAACGTTAATCCCCGAATAGATCGCAGCTTCTTTATTACCGCCGGTGATATAAATTTTGCGGCCAAAGGTGGTTTTCGACAGGATGAAATGGTTGACGATCAGCAACACCAACAGGATCCAGATTGGGATCGGGATATAAAGGAACTCGCCGTTGCCCAGAGCCAAAAACGCCTCGTTTTTGATCATGATCGGCGTGCCGTCGGTGACGATATAGGCAATGCCCCGGAAGATGCCCATCGTCGCGACGGTAACGATAAACGACGGGATACCGGCCAGCGCAGTCAGGCTACCGTTAACCAGGCCCAGCACCAGCGCGGCCATAATCGACAGCGGGATCACCAGAATAAACGGGATGCCAAACGACAGACCAAGCGCAGCAAAGGTCCCCACCAGCGCAATGGTTGACCCCACCGAAAGATCGATATCCCCCAGCAACAGCACGTAAGTCATGCCATAGGCGGTAATGGCAATGATCGAGACCTGCAAAATAATATTGGTAATATTATTCACGCTCAGGAAGCTGTCGTTGATCACGCTGAACAGGATCACCAAGGCCACCAGGCCCGCCAGTATGCCGCCGTACTGCTTGGCGGCTTTTGCCAGTTTCCCTGGCCCGTTGAACGCCGAATGGCCCTCGGCGGCCAGCACTTTATCGCTCATTATTTCACTCCTGTTGCTGCGGTCATGACCTGGGTTTGCGTGAGTCCAGCGGTGGCAAAAACGTCGGCGATCTGCTTGGCGCGCATCACCACCAGCCGATCGCTGAGCGCCATGACTTCCGGCAGTTCGGAAGAGATCAAGATAATGGCAGTGCCCTGCGCAGCAAGCTGGCGTATGACGTTGTAGATCTCGAACTTGGCACCGACATCCACGCCGCGCGTTGGCTCGTCGAGGATTAAGATCCGTGGCACTTTTTCCAACCATTTCGACAGCACAATCTTTTGCTGATTGCCGCCGCTCAGAGTACTGACCAGTTGGTGGGGCGAACTAACCTTGATGTTCATCCGCCGGATCGCCTGCTGGGTTTTCGCCTCTTCGTGCTTATGGTTGATCAGGCTGGAGCCCGCATACTGAAAGGCGACGTGATGGGTGTTCATGCTTACGTCATGCATCAGCACCAACCCCTCCTCCTTGCGATTTTCCGTCACGAAGGCGATACCATGCTCTATCGCCTGCTTTGGATTGCGAATAGTGACTACCGCCTCATCAATGCGAATTTCACCCTGATAGCCGGTCAGGCCAAAAATGGCCTTCATTACGTCTGAACGCCCCGATCCCACCAGCCCAAAAAAGCCCAGCACTTCACCTGCACGCAGTGAGAAGTGGATATCGTGAAACAGTTTGTCCTGCGAAAATTGCCTGACTTCCAGCACCGGCACTTGCTCTGCTGAAGGAGGTTCGCCGATGCGTGGCGGGTAGATGTTGGTCATTTCGCGGCCAACCATCTGGGCAATCAGCCGGTGAATATCGGTCTGGTGTTTATCATGGGTGGCAATGAACTCGCCGTCGCGCAGCACCGAGATATCATCAGATACCCGCATGATCTCATCCATGCGGTGCGAGATATAAATCACCGCGCAGCCGCGCTGTTTCAGCTTGTCGATGATGCCAAACAGGATGTCGGCCTCGTTATCGCTCAGCGACGACGTTGGTTCATCCATGATCACGACATCTGCTGGGTAGCTCAGCGCCTTGGCAATCTCTACCAGTTGGCGCTGGGCCATCGACATGGTGCCGACAATTTGCTGTGGATCGAGCGGAATGGCCAAGTCCGCCAGCAGGCGTTGGCAATCATTCACCATCTGGCTATCGTTAATAAAACCAAAGCGGGTTGGCTCATTATTAGCGTAGATATTTTCTGCTACGCTCATATTATTGCTCAGGCTCAGTTCCTGAAAAATAATCGCGATACCCAACTTTCTGGAATGCTGCGGGTTGTTAATAGTGACGTTTTGCCCTTTGAGGCGTATTTCCCCTTTGGTCGGCGGATAAATTCCTGCCAGGATTTTCATTAGCGTAGATTTGCCGGCACCATTTTCACCCAGTAGCGTATGGACTTTACCTTTGCGTATTTTCAGGCTGACATTTTTTAATGCGTTAACATGGCCGAAACTTTTGGCTATTTCCGTTACCGCCAGCACCGTATCCGTCATTATTTCCTCCACCCACGTGGCCTCTCACCCCAGCCCTTTCCCAAAGGGAGAGTGGACCGATCGAGTTCGTTGGTTTCTCTGTGTAATACCCAGTCCTCTTGCTTCTTACTACTCACTTCCCGAAGCAGCACGGACCAATCAAGCACTCCGACCAACTCCCTCTCCCTTTGGGAGAGGGTTGGGGTAAGGGTTAGCCACTGAAGCTTGGGATAACGAGCAGTGTTATTTACCGGTATAAACACCTGGTGCAACTGGGATCAACTTGGCGACTGGCTTGCCGTTCAGATGGTCAACGGCAGCATCAATAGCCTTGGCTCCCATTTGGTCTGGATATTGGCGGATAACGGCCACAAAGGTCTTGTCGCTGTCGACGGCGTCGCGAGCCTCTTTCATCCCGTCGAAACCGATGATCTTGATATTGTCGTTACGCGCGGATTTGGCGGCGATCACCGCAGCCAGCGCAGCATCATCGCCAAAACCAAACAGGCCATTCAGATCCGGGTGCGCCTGCATCATGTTCTGCGCCACGGTTAACGCTTCCGCCCGAGTGATGCCGGTTTGGATCGCCACAATCTTCACGTCAGGCGTATCGGCCAGCCCTTTCTTGAAGCCGTCCACGCGTGCCACCACCGATTGCAGCGCCGGATAATCGATAATCGCTACCTTGCCTTTGCCGTTGAGCAGTTTGCCCATCAGCTTGCCCGCTTCGACGCCACCGGCGTAGTTGTCGGTCGCCACGTGAGTGACCACCGGCACGCCTTCGGCGGCCACATCAACGGTAATAACCGGAATACCGGCTTTCTCCGCTTTGATAATCGCCGCCTGCACGCCTTTGGAATCCACCGGCGAAATAATAATGGCGTCAACCTTCTTGGTAATAAAGTCTTCTACGTCAGAGAGTTGTTTATTCAGATCCTGATTGGCAATCGAAATATTCAGCACCACGTCGTCTTTCTTGGCTTCCGCTTTCATTGCGTCGGCCAGATCAATATAGAATGGATGCTGTTGCGTCAGCAGCGATGCGCCAATTTTATATTCCTTGGCCAACGTTGCCTGTGAGAATATTGCCAGGCCGATGGCCAGCACTGAGCCTAATACCTTTAATTTATGCATGATCTATCCTCAGTTTTTATTATTTCTGCTAATTTAGCTTGCTGTTTTGTAGGGGTGTTACGCGTTAATAGTTATAATTGGCCCTCGCAGCCGCACACGCCAATCACTTTTTCCACTACCCGTTGCATAGCGCTTTTCGCTGGCTGCATATAGTGGCGCGGGTCATTGGCATCCGGATGCTGGTGGAAATATTCTTTCAGGGCATCCGAAAAAGCGATTTTCAGCTCGGTAGCCACGTTGACCTTGCAGATGCCTAAACGGATACAGCGGCGGATATCGCTATCGCTCAGGCCGGAAGCCCCGTGCAGCACCAGCGGCACTTCCACACGATCGCGGATCTGTTCCAGACGGGCAAAATCCAGCTTGGGCTCGGACTGGTACAGACCATGTGCGGTACCGATAGCCACCGCCAGCGAATCGATCCCGGTACGGGCAACAAACTCCACCGCCGCCTCCGGCGAGGTGTAGATAGCGTCTTTCCCTTCCACGATCAGGTCGTCTTCCTGGCCTCCCAGGCGGCCTAGCTCAGCCTCAACGCTGGCATCGTAGCGGTGGCTGTATTCAACGATTTGTTTGACCAGCGCCACGTTTTCTTCAAAAGGAAAGTGAGAGCCGTCGATCATCACGGAACGGATCCCGGCGTTGATCTTATGGTAGATATCGGCGGGCTCTTCGTGATGATCCAAATGCAACGCCAGCGGGATCTGATACTCATGCGCCAGTGCCTTGACGATCATGATGATGTTTTCCAGCCCACCGTAGCGGTAAGTGCCGGTCGTTCCCGCCAGGATCACTGGTGAACGATACTGTGCAGCGGTTTCTACCACCACCTGCAAGGTTTCCAGGTTGTGGATGTTGAATGCTGGCACCGCGTACCCTTGCTGCTGCGCTTTCTGCAGCATATTCTTGCTTGAAATGATGTACATCGATTCTCCTCGATCCCGCACCTGATACCGCAGTCGGTAATTACAAAATGAAAATTTAGTTAGATAAACTTTCCAAGTGAAACCGAATATAGAGAGAAAACGCGCAAAAAAGCGTGACAGGGATCGAAGATTATCAAATAACTTTCAAAACGTAATATAACTAGATGTTGATTACGAAACATAAGGTATGTTCCGGTGTTTGTGCGCTGAAGATTACCCTATCTCGGGTGTATACCCTCCATCGAGAATCACCTAATAGCATGAATAATAAGAAAAATATAAACCTAAACACTAGCCCAATCCTGACTTTCAAAATAACGAAAGCCTGCGTGGGTATTACTTTCAATTAGAAAGTATGAAGGATATAGTAGCCCTTATTACCGTTTAACGATGGGGGCGAATGTGCCCAGAAAGTCATCTAACCTGCTGAAACGCAGATTGAAAATTGCTGAAATCGTCGGCCAGCAAGGGGAGATCAAGGTCGACGATCTTTCTGCCCAGTTAGGGGTTTCCGGCGTGACGATCCGTGGCGATCTCAGCTACCTGGAACAGCAAGGCTACCTCAAGCGATCCTTTGGTGGTGCCATTGCAACCCCAACGCAGCCGCTGGCGGAGCCGACCGAACCAGGGATCGCCCTGCCCCCACTCACGCTGGCTAACCAGTTGGAAATCGCCCGCCACTGCGCCAGGATGATTGCCGATCGCGATACGCTATTTCTCGGCCATGGCGATATCTGCCGCAAGATCATCCCGTTCCTGAGCGGCCTGAAAAAGCTGCGGCTGATCGTCAATGACTTACAGCATGCGATCCTGGCCGATCAGTTTTTGGACGGTGAGATTATCGTCGCGGGTGGGGAGTTGATCCGCTCGCATACCGCGCTGAGCGGTAAAGCGTTGGATAGCGTGATCCAACAGTTCACCATCAACCACTGCATTCTCGAGGCCAGCATTACGGACAGCTCCGGCATCCTGAATATCGATCAGCCGCTGTTGGCGTCCCATTACCAACGCTGCCTGGACAAGGCGCAGAATAAAACCGCCATCATTACCCATTTGCCCATTCAGGCCAGTGCGATCGGGACTATCGGCCACCTCAGCCAGGTGGACAATCTGGTGACCAACCGTGGCGTGAATGAACATTATCAGCAGCAATTATTCGAATCCGACTTCAGCATCCGCTACACCAATAACGAATGTTTTACCTGGGCCAACCGGGAAACGATCGGGGAATAAAGGGGCACTTATGTCAGTTAGCATCTGCACGATGGGTGAGTTACTGGTTGAATTCCTTTCAAAAAATTATAATCAGGGATTCACTCAGCCAGGCGAGTTTCTTGGGCCGTTCCCCAGCGGGGCACCGGCTATCTATGCCGCTCAGGTGGCGCGGCTTGGCTTTGGCTCCACGCTGTTTGGCTGCGTGGGCAACGACGATTTTGGCCGCCTGAATATCGAGCGCCTGCGTCTGGAAGGGGTGATCACCGACGGCATCAGCGTGATCGACAAGGCCCCGACCGGCACGGCATTTGTCAGCTATCGCAACCCGCTGGAACGCGATTTTATCTTCAATATCCCCAACAGCGCCTGCGGCTTCTTTACCGCCGACCATATCGATCTGGGCTTGCTGAACCAGTGCCAGCATTTCCACATTATGGGTTCTTCGCTGTTCTCATTCCGCATCATCGATGCCATGCGCCGGGCGATCCAGATCGTCAAGGCCAATAAGGGGACGGTGTCGTTCGATCCCAACATTCGCAAAGAGATGCTCAATATCCCGGAGATGAGCCAGGCCTTCGATTACATCCTCGAATATACCGATATCTTCCTGCCGAGCGAGGGAGAAGTGCATCACTTTGCCAGCAGCAAAAACCAACAGGAAGCGGATATCGTGCAGGAACTGTTGGCC
>NZ_JAELTL010000049.1:0-42602 GCF_016428815.1 Serratia sp. ASV30
GGTCAGCAGAGCACCATATTCCAGGCCTTCCGCGGCGGCTGAGAAGCGATCATCGAGCACGCCAGCGGTCTGTACCTGAGTCGCTGAAATAAGAATACCGTCCTGATTGGCAGCCAGGGCGACGGTCTCGCCGCTAAGCAGTTCGTCGACTTTTGCATTATCCGGCAACTTGAAGGCGGCATAACCTGAAAGGTGAGGGAAACGCGATCCCAGTTCCTGGCTGATGCTGGTCGGTGTCAGAGAAAGATAGCGATCGGTAAATTTCCCTTCGCTGTTGGCGGCCACTTTGCCACTGTGGTTATAGTACAGACGTACGATAGGTTTCCCTTCCCCGGCTGGCCATAGCAGGGTGTGTTTATCTACCCAATGGGCTTCAGCCAGAGCTACCCCAAAGGCCGCGCGGAAAGCTTCTGCACGGGTATCATAAAGCGTGCTGCTACCTGCAAGGGTAGAAACGGTCCTGTCCGGAAAATCACTGAACGATAAACGCATATCCGCATCAATCAGCTTGTTGGTGCCATCACGCAGAATGAAGTTGATACACCCAGTGTTTTTGGTCAGGGGTAACACCCAGTACGGGCCATAACTGTCGCTGCCTGTCGGTGTTGTACTGGTGTCATTCCAGTCCCCAGAGGGGTTATCCAGGGCGTCACAGGTGTCGTTATTCCACAAAAACAGGTTCTTGGTACTGTAATCTGCGGCGGAGCCACTGGTGATACCAGCAATATCGACCAGATGAATTACCGCCTGGTTTTCACCTGCCATGACGGCTTCGCCAGGCATTGCTATGTCAGGCAGACGTGCAATCGGCTCTTGGTTGTTGGTGTCGGGGCTAACGTCTGAAGAATTATTATTATCACAGCCGCTCAATATGACAAGCGAGCCGAAAAGTAGGGCATTACAGGTATTTTTCAGCATTCTAAATTCCCTATCAGGCTTACATTATAGAAAGTAAAAAATGGTATCAATGTGTAAAGCAGTGGTATTAGATATTGCATGATAAGGAGGAGCATCCTCCTGTTTTAGGAGGAGGAGGGGCGTAGGTGGAAGGAGGAACCGAAGTTTAGAGGAGGGAGATAAAACCGGTTAAACCGCTTTTATGCTAGCGAGATTAAGAAATAAATAGCTATAAAAACAGAAAGATAAATTATTTCGATAAGCAAAAATAATGATTTATTATTTAGGGGAGTATGTATAAAGTAAACAGTTCTGAGAGGATGTATTCAGAAACGTAAGGGCTGACAGCGGTAATGAGTTGTAAGGTTTTAGTCATAATCTTACATATTCTCAAACGACAATGCCCCCAACGATATGCCCACCGATTGACTGATATCGGTGAACTTCTAGCTGGCGTAAACAGAGAAGCAGGCAAAGGAAGGCAAGATGCGATTTTCTGTAATGTTATCGGTGTGCAGAGAGGCTAGTTTCAGGCTGTTAACGCCGCGATGGGCTTTATGCGTGCTGTCACTGTTGATTTGCAATCAACTCGCCTTGCTTACCTGGCATGGGCTCCTGCCCCCTGAAATATCCCCCGTACGCTTATCCAAAGCAGACTTCGCACCAGTAACAACGGGCGGTGGGGGTGAGTCTGAACGTTACCGCTTCACCCTCTTTGGTACTTCGCTACCCTCATCTTCCGCCACTGAGCATTCGGTCTCTGACCAAACCCTGCGTAACGCACCGCCTTCTTCTCTCAAACTAAACCTGACCGGCATTGTCGCCAGCCCCAGTTCAGAGCGTTCCATCGCCATTATCGCCAAAGACAGCAAGCAGTTCAGCCTTGGCGTGGGGGAGTTGGTGCCTGGTTATGACGCCCGAATTGCGTCAATTTTTGCCGATCGTATCGTGATCTCCTATCAGGGCAATTATGAATCGTTGTTGCTGTTTAGCGAGCAACCCGAGGCCGCTAAAAGTGAAAAAAACCCCTTAGCGTCGCAGCTCAAGGCACAGTTGCAAAAGCAGCCGCAAAGCATTCTCAATTACCTGAATATCTCACCGGTGATGGTGGATGACAAACTCATCGGCTATCGACTCAATCCGGGCAAACAAGGAGAGTTATTCCGCAAGGTCGGGCTGCATGAAAACGATCTTGCCGTGGCACTTAATGGCCTGGATCTGCGCGATGCACAGCAGGCTCAACAGGCATTGAAACAGCTTTCAGAACTCAGTGAACTGAATCTTACCGTTGAGCGTGGCGGTCAGTTACAGGATATCTATTTGGCTCTTGGAGATGACTAATTGTTGAATACAAAAATAATCAGGAGCTTACGCATTGTGCTACTGGCGGTGATGCTGCTTGGTACTCGGCAGGGCTGGAGTGCCGAGTTTTCCGCCAGCTTCAAGGGCACGGATATTCAGGAGTTTATCAACACGGTCAGCAAGAACCTGAATAAAACGGTGATTATCGATCCTGCCGTGCGCGGCACTATCACCGTACGCAGTTATGACATGCTCAATGAGGAGCAGTATTACCAGTTCTTCCTCAGCGTGCTGGACGTTTATGGCTTTGCCGTGGTGGATATGCGTAACGGCGTGTTGAAAGTGGTGCGTTCCAAGGATGCGAAAACCGCGGCGGTGCCGGTAGCCAGCGATGCCCAGCCGGGCGAGGGTGATGAAGTGGTGACACGTGTCGTGCCGGTCAATAACGTGGCGGCACGCGATCTTGCCCCGTTACTCCGTCAATTGAACGATAACGCCGGGGCTGGCAGTGTTGTGCATTATGAACCTTCCAACGTGTTGTTGATGACCGGGCGTGCAGCGGTCATCAAACGCTTGATGGCGATTGTTGAACGCGTTGACAAGGTCGGTGACCGTAGTGTGGTCACGGTACCGCTGGCCTATGCGTCTGCTGCTGAAGTCGTCAAACTGGTCACCGAATTGACCAAGGATGCCAGCAAATCAGCGATGCCAAGCCTGATGGTAGCCAATCTTGTTGCGGACGAGCGAACCAACTCGGTCTTGGTCAGCGGAGAACCCAACTCCCGTCAGCGGATTATCGCCATGATCAAGCAGCTGGATCGTGAGCAGGCCGTGCAAGGCAATACCAAAGTGATTTACCTGAAGTATGCCAAAGCCACCGATCTGGTTGAGGTGTTGACTGGCGTCAGTACCAGTATTCAAAGTGAGCAACAGAATGCCAAGCCGGCGGAAGCACTGCGTAAAGACATCACCATCAAAGCCCATGAGCAAACCAATTCACTGATACTGACGGCGGCTCCGGATGTCATGCGAGATCTGGAGAAGGTGATAGCTCAGTTGGATATTCGCCGTGCACAGGTACTGGTAGAGGCGATTATCGCAGAGGTACAAGACGCCGATGGTTTGAACCTGGGAATACAGTGGGCTAACAAGAATGCCGGAGTGACGCAGTTCACCAATACCGGTTTGCCTATCACCACGGCGATTGCCGGAGCCAATCAATACAATCAGGACGGGACGGTTAATAGTACCCTGGCCAGCGCTCTCAGCAGTTTTAACGGTATTGCTGCCGGTTTTTATCAGGGCAATTGGGCCATGCTGCTGACCGCGCTTTCCAGCAGTAGCAAGAATGACATTCTGGCGACACCGAGCATTGTCACGCTTGACAACATGGAGGCGACGTTCAATGTCGGCCAGGAAGTTCCTGTCCTCTCCGGCTCGCAAACGACGTCGGGCGATAATATCTTCAACACGGTGGAGCGTAAAACCGTCGGCATTAAGCTGAAGGTCAAACCGCAGATCAACGAAGGGGATTCCGTGCTGCTGGAGATCGAGCAGGAGGTTTCCAGTGTGGCTGATGCGGCTTCCAGCAGCAGCGCTAATCTGGGGGCGACCTTTAATACCCGCACGGTCAATAACGCGGTGCTGGTAGGCAGCGGCGAAACCGTGGTAGTGGGTGGCTTGCTGGATAAAACCGTTCGCGACAGCAGCGACAAGGTTCCGGTGCTGGGGGATATCCCGGTGCTGGGCTATCTGTTCCGCTCCAACAGCAAACAGGTTTCCAAGCGCAACCTGATGCTGTTCATCCGCCCATCGATTATCCGGGATCGTGACCAGTATCGCCATGCCTCCTCAGAAAAGTATCAGGCCTTTAATCAGGAACAAGACCAACAGCGCGGCAAACAAGGGAGCGTAGCCACGCTGAACAATGAGGTATTGAAGTTGCCACCCGATCAAAACGGTGCCACTTTCCGCCAGGTTAATGCCGCGATCAGCGCATTCTATTCAACGGGGGGGCGATGAATACCCTCCCCGAAGACCTGAGTGAATTGCGCCCGCAGCTGCCATTTGCCTATGCGCGTGCGCAACGCATTTTGCTGTTGCGGGATCATGCTGGGTGCCGTGTGCTCCGTCTGGCGGAAACCACCGCCACAGCATTGCTTGAGGCACGTAGGGTTGCCGGGTGTGGGCTGACTATCAGCACGGTATCGGGTGACGAGTTTGAGAAACAACTGGTGATCAGCTACCAGCGCGATTCGAAAGAGGCGCGACGCATGATGACCGATATCGGCAATGAAATGGATTTTTATACCTTGGCAGAAGAGTTACCCGACAGCGACGACTTGCTGGATGCGGATGATGATGCCCCTATTATCCGCCTGATCAATGCGATGCTGACTGAAGCCATCAAGGATAAAGCATCGGATATCCACATCGAAACCTATGAACGCCACTTGCAGATCCGTTTCCGGGTCGATGGCGTATTGCGTGAAATTCTGCGCCCTCAGCGGCGGTTGGCCTCTTTATTGATCTCTCGCATCAAGGTCATGGCACGGCTGGATATTGCCGAAAAGCGGATCCCTCAGGATGGGCGCATGGCACTACGAATCGGTGGCCGATCCATTGATGTGCGGGTTTCGACCTTACCGTCTAATTATGGTGAGCGAATTGTTCTGCGTTTACTGGATAAAAACAGCGTCAGTCTGGATCTCGCCGCGCTTGGCATGTCTTCACCTAATCGGCGGCAGATCGATGAACTGATCCAGCGGCCACATGGCATTATCCTTGTCACCGGTCCGACAGGGTCGGGTAAGAGCACCACCCTCTATGCCGCATTGAGCCGCCTCAATGCCAGCGAACGCAATATCATGACGGTCGAAGACCCGATCGAGTATGAACTCGAGGGTATCGGCCAGACGCAGGTAAACCCCAAGGTAGATATGACATTTGCTCGCGGTTTGCGAGCCATTCTGCGTCAGGATCCTGATGTGGTGCTGGTTGGGGAGATCCGCGACAGCGAAACCGCTCAGATTGCGGTTCAGGCTTCACTGACTGGGCACCTGGTACTCTCCACGCTGCACACCAACAGCGCGCTGGGGGCCTTATCGCGGCTGCAGGATATGGGCATCGAGCCTTTTTTGCTTTCCACCTCATTACTGGCCGTATTGGCACAGCGGCTGGTTCGTACACTCTGCCCCGATTGTCGTCAAACTTATGCAGCCGATCCGGTCCTGGCCGATCAGATGGGGATTTTACCCGGAACCCCATTATGGCAACCGAAGGGATGCTCGCAGTGTAATTTTACCGGTTACCGTGGGCGTACTGGTATTCATGAACTGCTGTTGATTGATGACCGAGTGCGTACGGCTATCCACCAGGGAAAGAGTGAGTTCACGATTGCTCGTCAATTACGTAATGAATACAAAACATTGCGCCAGGGGGGATTGGAAAAAGTATTGGCGGGCGAGACCAGTTGGGAAGAGGTGATCCGCGTGACCGAAAGCCAGTCTCAGGAAGAGGGATGACATGGCTCTATTTCATTATCAGGCGTTAGACGAGCGCGGCAAAAAACGGCGGGGAGTGCAGGAAGCGGATTCAGCCCGCCACGCCCGTCAACTTTTACGCGAGCAGGGGTTGGTCCCTGTAAGCCTGGACGAAGGGCAGGATGAACGCCAGCAGGCCCAACGCGGGCGGCGTCTTTCATGGGGACGGGGGATTAGCAGTGCCGATCTGGCGCTGTTGACTCGTCAACTGGCGACCTTGGTCGCCGCTTCCTTACCCTTGGAGGAGGCGCTTGATGCCGTGGCAAAACAGAGTGAAAAACCCCGGCAGCGCAGCCTGATGGCCGCAGTGCGCACCAAAGTACTGGAGGGACATTCCCTGGCGGAGGCCATGAGCGGTTATCCCACCAGTTTTGAGCGGCTGTACTGTGCGATGGTGGCGGCGGGTGAGGCTTCTGGTCACCTGGATCTGGTTCTGAACCGGTTGGCGGATTACACCGAGCAGCGCCAGCAAATGCGAGCTCGTATCCTGCAGGCGATGATTTACCCCTGCGTGCTGACGGTGGTAGCCATCAGCGTGATCGCCATTTTACTTTCCGCCGTCGTGCCCAAGGTGGTGGAACAGTTTATTCACATGAAGCAGGCACTTCCGCTATCAACGCGTGTGCTGATGGGGCTGAGTGACGGAGTTCGAGCCTTTGGCCCTTGGGTGCTGCTGTTGCTGTTATTGGCGCCGATGCTGATGCGTCTGTTGCTGCGCCAAGAAGCGCGGCGCATTGCTTTTCATCGGCAGTTGCTGCGCATTCCGGTGATCGGACGTATCGCTCGAGGGCTCAATACTGCCCGTTACGCCAGAACGCTGAGCATTCTCAATGCCAGCGCGGTGCCATTGCTGCAAGCGATGCGCATCAGCGGAGAGGTATTAACCAATGAATATGCGCGCCGCCAGTTGTCATTGGCAACGGAATCGGTGCGCGAGGGGGTGAGCCTGCATCGGGCTCTGGAAATCACTGCGCTGTTTCCCCCGATGATGCGGCACATGATCGCCAGCGGTGAACGCAGTGGGGAACTGGACAGTATGTTGGAACGTGCGGCAGACAATCAGGATCGGGAGTTTACTGCCCAAATGCAGTTGGCATTGGGGCTTTTTGAGCCCTTGTTGGTGGTGAGTATGGCGGGCGTGGTGCTGTTTATCGTTTTGGCGATCCTGCAGCCAATCCTGCAATTAAATACCTTGATGAGTATGTAAATTCAATCTGCAAATAACGGAGAGAAAAATGCGGCAACAGCGTCAGCGAGGTTTTACCCTGCTGGAAATTATGGTGGTGATTGTGATCCTGGGCATCTTGGCGAGTCTGGTCGTGCCTAACCTGATGGGAAATAAAGAGAAGGCGGACCATCAGAAGGTCGTCAGCGATATTGTCGCGCTGGAGAGCGCGTTGGATATGTACAAGCTGGATAACAGCCGATATCCCACCACCGAACAAGGGTTGCAGGCACTGGTGACCAAGCCCTCGGCACAACCGGAACCGCGCAGTTATCCCCAAGGTGGCTATATTCGCCGTTTGCCGCAGGATCCCTGGGGGGCAGACTATCAGTTGCTTAGCCCGGGCCAACACGGTCAGTTAGACGTTTTCTCTTATGGCCCTGATGGCATACCGGACACCGAGGATGATATCGGTAACTGGACTATTGGTAAGAAGTAGTGCGCCAACGCGGCTTTACGTTGTTGGAAATGATGCTGGTTGTGCTGCTGATCGGGAGTGCAGCCAGTTTGGTGATCATGTCATTTCCGGCCATGCAACAAAATAACCCGCAGCTACAGCTGAAACGCTTTCAGGCTCAGTTGGCGTTTGCCATGGATGCCTCGGTGCAAAATGACCAGTTGCTGGGGATCCAGGTTCGACCAGATGGCTGGCAATTCCAAATGCTACAGCGTCAGGCCGCTGAAAAACGCGGGGCAGTATCTGGCTCGGATAGTTGGCAAGGTTACGTTTGGCAGAATTGGCAACCCCGTCAGGCGGCGTTAGGGAGCCAAATGCCTGATGATATTCGGCTCAATCTGCATTTCCCCGATCGGCAGGAGTGGCCGCGTGCTGCGGAGTTGGCACCGGAACCCGATATTCTGCTGTTACCCGGCGGGGAGGTTACACCGTTTGAGCTGGTTTTCAGTGAGGCCGGTAGTCAACCATTGGTTTGGCTGCGGGTGGACGCAGCAGGCGCGATCGATTCGTCAGCAAACGGAGCCGCACAATGAATACCCAAAGAGGGATGACATTGCTCGAAGTGCTGGTGGCACTGATCGTTTTCGCTTTGGCGGGGTTAGCCGTGCTGCAAACCACGGCACAACAGGCTGGCAGCATTGGCCGTATGGAGGAAAAAATACTGGCAAGCTGGTTGGCGGATAATCAACAGGTCAGGTTACATCTTGAGAAAACCTGGCCGGAAAAGCGCTGGATCGGCACCACGGTGACCTATGCGGGCGAGGAGTGGTCTGTACGCTGGCAGGGGGTTGATACCGAACTGGGTCAATTACGGGCACTGGATGTTGAGGTGAGGCGTCATAAAGAAGACGCTGCGCCAGTGGTTTCTTTACGCAGCTACGTGGTGCGGGAATGAATTGCCGTAGCCAGCGGGGCTTCACGTTGCTTGAGATGCTGTTGGCATTGGCGATTTTTGCTGCGTTGAGCATCAGTGCCTTCCAGGTGTTGCAGGGGGTGATGCGCAATGATGAGATTTCGCAGCGTAAGGCTCAGCGGTTGGCCGAGCTTCAACGTGCCTTTATACAGTTGGAAGGGGATTTCGGTCAGATCATCCCTCGCCATCACAGAGGGAATGAACGCGTGTTTTCAGCGGCGCGCTATCAATTACAAAGTGAGGACTGGGGCGTCTCTTTCATGCGCAACGGTTGGCAAAACCCGATGGGGATGTTGCCCCGTGCCGAGTTACAACCGGTGGGATATCGTCTGCGCCATCAACAGTTAGAGCGGTTGAGCTATGCCCATACGGATCCGCTCGTTGGGGAAGAGCCGGTGGTCAAGGTTTTGCTCGATGAGGTCAGTGTCTTTCGCCTGCGCTTTTTTGCTGAGGGTACGTGGCGGGAGAGTTGGAACAACGCGTCGGTTTTGCCGCAGGGGATTGAGGTGACATTAGTGGTTGCTGGCGTGGGTGAATTGACCCGGCTGTTTTTGATCACGGCGGTGGGGCAAGAATGAGGGCGCGGCAAAAGGGCGTTGCCCTGCTGGTGGTGTTGCTGATCCTGGCGCTGATGGTGACGATTGCTGCGACCATTGCCGAGCGAAACGGGCGCACTTATCTGCGTACCGCTGCTCATTTGGATCGCCAGCAGGCAAAATGGTATGCCCGCTCGGCAGAAGCACTGGCGGTGAAAATTTTGCAACGAGATGCGCTGGACTCACCTAATAAAACACATTTGGCGCAAAACTGGGCGCAAGAGCAGCGCCGTTTTCCCGTTGAAGGCGGGGAGGTGTTTGGGCAGATTGTTGATGGCCAGGCCTGCTTTAATCTCAATGCCATTAACCAAGGGGCTGCTACTGAAGGTATGCAGCCGATATTGCCTTACCCTACCCAGGTTTTTAGACAGCTGCTAATCAACCTGGGGGAAGACCCCCTGCGTGCGACGCAGATAGCCGCGGCACTGCGTGACTGGATAGACAGTGACAGCGAGCCAAGCATTGATGGCGCTGAAGATGAGGTCTATATGGCCCAGGCGGTGGCTTACTTGCCTGCCAATCAACCCATGCAGGATGTCAGCGAGTTGCGGACCGTCTCTGGGGTTGATGCCAGCCTTTATCGGCGTCTTTTACCTTACGTTTGCGCGTTGCCAACACAGACGCTGCTGGTAAACGTTAATACCCTGAGTGAGTCTCAAGGACCATTACTGGCGGCGCTATTTCTCAAGGAGCTTGATTCAGCCATGGCGACTCGATTGTTACAACAGCGTCCACGTGAAGGGTGGAGCAGTACGACGGCATTTTTGGCACAGGTTGCCCTTAAGGACATCGACACCTCAACGGTCAGATCGCTGCTGACGATAAAGAGTGAGCTGTTTTTAGCCCGTTTCACCGTGCTGATGGGGGAGACTCACTATAGCCAGCGCAGCCTGTTGCGCAAGGCCGGTAACAGTTTTCAGGTGGTACAGCGGCAATATGGATTAAGCATGATGGTGGAGCCTTGATGCCTAACAGAAAGCCCCGTGAGCAAGCCAGGTTGATACTGCGCTTACCCAGCGATGAAACACAGCCAGTGCTGTGGTATTTCGCTTCAGCAGACGGTCATCAGCAAGGTAGTTTGGCTATGGGGGAGAACGATGAGCAATTGGTGAGCCTGCTTGCCAGATACCCTGCCTGGGTATTGGTGCCTGCGAGCGAGTTGGTTTTCCATCGTGTGACGCTGCCTCGTCGTGCCAGGCGTCAGCGTTTGCAAGTGCTGCCGTTTATGCTGGAGGAGCAACTGGCAACGGAGGTTGAACGGCTGCATTTTGCCATTTTGCAGCAACGTGGTGATGAGTGTGACGTTGCGGTAGTTGATAAAAGCCTTATGCATCAGTGGATAGCCCGTTGTGAACGTCTGGGGGGACAGGTGCAGGCAATGTTGCCAGATGTGCTGGTGTTACCCTTGGCCGCCGACGGTTGGAGTGCGGTCAATCTCAATAATCAATGGCTGTTTCGCCGGGAAAAGCATGCCGGGATGATTGTTGAATCCTCCTGGCTATCGGAGTTTTTGGCCGTGTGGGCACCGCCGGTCATTGAAAGCTACTCTGCACCACCAGCATCCACTACTAGCCCTCCGGAATGGCGTGTTCAACCACCGCGGCATTTACTGCAGTTGGCTGCAGAAGGCGTGCACGATAGCGGAGCCGATCTGCGCCAGGGCGAATTCACCCGCTCGAGTCCTTGGCGTGCTCGATTACGCCCCTGGCGAACCGTGATGATGGCATTAACAGTGTATTTACTGCTGTTGTGTGTGAGCGCCGGGCTATCTCATTACCGGCTTTGGCAACAGGCTGAACATTGGCGGCAGGAAAGTGTGCGGGTCTACCAACAGCTGTTTCCGGCTGATAAAAAGGTGGTTAATCCGCGCGTGCAGATGCAGCAGCACTTGCAGCAATTACAGCCTATCGAGCAAGCCGGTGTGGTCGCACAGATGCGCCAATTGCAACAGCTGATGGCGGAAAACTCGGCAATCCGGTTCCAGGCGCTGTCTTATGACGCTGGCCGTAAAGAGCTGAAGGTCGATGTACAGGCGGCCTCTTTTCAGGCGTTGGAACAGTTTCAGGTTGCTGCCGGGCAGCATTACCAGGTGCAACCTGGCGAAATCAAGCAGAATCCAACTGGGGTAGAGGGCCGACTGACTCTGGGGATAAAGGATGAATGAACTCAAGCACCGCTGGCTACAGCTCAGCCTTCGGGAACGAGGTTTGGTTCTGGGCTGTGGTGTATTGGTTATCGTGAGCTTGTGCTACTACGCACTATGGCTGCCCTGGCAACAACAGGCTAGCCAATGGCAGCGTACTATCGCCCGTGAAAAAAACACGGTGGAATGGATGTTGCAACAGGCTCCGCGCTTGCGCCAACAGGGGGCACAACCCATACAGGAGACCTCCCTAAGCTTGTCGGCCAGGGTGGCACAGAGCGCAGCAGCTCAAAACATGAACATTACCCGCATGCAGCCTCAGGGAGAGCGGCTGGCGGTCACGCTGGAACCTGGCGATTTTAATGCCCTGATGCTTTGGCTCACACAGTTGGAAAAGCGCTATAGCGTTCGCATTGTGGCGCTTGAGGTGGCGATGCGTCCCGATAAACCAGGATGGGTGACGGTAAACAAACTGATGCTGGAGCGCAGCGATGGGCGCTAAAGCCAAAAAGGCCGTACTTTTGTTGGCTTGTTATCTCCTATTGCTGGGAGGACACGCGCCGGCACGGGTATTACAAGTTTTTATACCCGCAGATATGAAGGTCGGTGGCTTTTCTGGCTCCCTGTGGCAGGGCAATTTGCACCAGTTAAGCTGGCGTAACATTATGCTGGCGAAACTGAACTGGCAGTTCACTTTCTCCTCTTGGATGCCGGCCTTAGAGATTGAGCTAAGGGACCCGCAAGGCTTGCAGGGAGCCGGTATTCTGCGTGGTTGGCTGGATCTTCAACTGCATGAGTGGCAACTCTCTGTTCCTGCAGATGTTGTGCGCCAACAGCTGTCGTTGCCTTTGCCGATCACCGCCCAGGGAGAGCTGCAACTGCGGTTGCAACAAGGAGAGTTCAGTTCCGCTGGTTGCCGGAGTCTTGGCGGTGGTGTCGTCAACTGGCAGCACGCACAGTTGGCGACTCCGTTGGGGGCGTTGGAGTTGGCCAACGTGCAAGGCCAATTGAGCTGTGATGGAAAAGGGGCTCTGGTGTTGGTGTTGAAACAAGACTCCTCTCATCTGAGCCTGACGGGGCGTGGCACCGTCGGATTTGACGGGCGCTATCAGTTCAACGGTCAGGTGCGCCGAGGGCCGGTATTACCGGAGGCGATGAGGCCACTGATAAATCAGTTAGGCAGGGCTAACGATCAGGGGCAGATAGCCTGGCAGGTTCAGGGGCGGTTGCTTTAAAACGGACTGGCTGTCTTAAAAGGTTGGGTAGGTATTTGCCTGACTGTGGGGAGGTTTTTTGAGTTTATTACTGGATTTTACTGTTGCATTTCCCCTTCTCTGGCTGGGTGTCGTGGGGATGTTTGGGGCCATAGTGGGTAGCTTTCTGAACGTGGTGATTTATCGATTACCGGTGATGCTGGAGAAGCAATGGCAGCGCGAGGCGCTCGTGCAACTGGCGCTGCCCTTACCTGAATCCATACCGCGCTTTGATCTGCTATTACCGCATTCCTGTTGCCCGCATTGTCAGCATCCTATTGCGGCCAGGGACAATATACCCCTGCTGAGTTTTCTGTTGTTAAAGGGGAAGGCTCGTTGCTGTGGTGAGCGGATCCCAAGGCGCTACCCGCTGGTTGAAGTGGCAACGGCTATGATGTTTGTGCTGACGGCGCTTATATTCCCGCTAGGTTTCCCCTTGCTGGGGGCTTGGATATTGCTCTCTTTTTTGCTGACGCTGGCAGTTATTGACCATCAGACACAACTCTTGCCAGATGTGCTGACGTTGCCACTGCTGTGGATCGGACTTTTATTCAATATTCAGGGGCATTTTGCCTCGTTGGAACAGGCGACGATTGGCGTAGTGGCAGGTTATGTCTGCCTATGGAGCGTGTTCTGGCTATTCAAGCTGGCAACCGGTAAAGAGGCTCTCGGCTATGGTGATTTTAAATTACTTGCGGCGTTAGGGGCCTGGTTAGGTTGGCAAGCGTTGCCACAGGTGATTTTGGTTGCAGCGGCCAGTGGTCTGCTGGTTACGTTGATACAGCGAGGGTTGGCAAAACAAGACCTTAATCAACCGTTAGCCTTTGGTCCATGGCTCGCCGTGTCGGGCGCGGCCAATATGTTTTTACCCTGGAGCTTTTAAGCGCCTATGCCTTGATTAGAGGCACTGGTAAGCGCACCCAGTCTTGTTCCTGAAGTACGGCTTTTGCTAGTCGGTTGACCAATGATTAAAAATTTTTTATGTGTTACTTACTGATACTAAAGGGAATAATTATGCATAAGGTTACGATGTTGGCGGTGTTGCTTACGGGGATGCTTAATGCTCAGGCGGCAACGGTTTATACCGGAGATAAAATTGAGGGTAATCCGGTTATCAGCAAGTTGGATGTAGACGATCTGGAGGCAGGAAAGGTTTATCGCTTCATGTTCCAGGGGACCAGCAATGGGATCGGTCAACACTGGTATGTTCCCGTTATGGTGGCCAAAGGCGCACAACCTGGTCCTAAGCTGGGTCTACAAGCGGCGGTCCATGGTGATGAACTAAATGGCACCCGGGTGATACAGCAGGTATTTGAAAAGCTGGATCCCGCAGAGTTGAAAGGCAGTGTGATCGGTGCCGTGGGCGCGAATCCTTCTGGCATGTTGGCCAATAACCGAAACTGGCAGTTGGCCAATGACGGGGGGGATATGGTCGATTTCAACCGGGTTTGGCCGGGCAAAGAAAAAGGTAACGCTGCCGAACAACAGGCTTGGCTGTTATGGAATAATTTGTGGGCGGGCAATGCCACCCTGTTCGTTGATATGCACACACAGAGCCGGGGTACCGAATATCCCTTGTTCATCTATGCGGATTACCGTAACCCGCAGGTGAAGCAAATGGCTGAATTGTTCCCGGCGGACCAGATTAAAGCCGATCCTGGTGAGAAAGGCTCTGTCGAAACCACTTTCGTTGAAAACAAGATCCCTGCCATTACACTCGAAATTGGCAAGCCCAAGCTTTATCAACCTGAACTTATCGCGCGTAGCTTGACAGGGGTGCGTAACCTGATGGTTCAACAAGGCATGACAGCCGGAACATTAGGGGCAACGGCTAAAGAGCAAAAAACCTTTATCGGTAATGAAATGAGCTCGATCCGAGCTGAGGTTGGTGGATTTACCGAGATTCTGGTTAACGTCGGCGATTCGGTGGTCAAAGGGCAGAAAGTAGCCGTTCAGCGTAATGCTTTTGGCGATATCATTCGGGAATATACCGCGACCCATGATGGTCGAGTGTTAGCTATCGGCAATGATCCATTGCGCGAACCGAGGGCTTTGCTGGTTCGTATCCTGTTCAACAATCCTGAGCCTCAGTGTGCCAATGGTTGCTAATTGACATTAGGCATCTGTAAATGTCGGGATCACGGGGTGGCCTGCTGCAACAATCTGCTTGAAGCCCAGTGGATCTATCCCGTTGGTGAGTTGGTCACACATGGCATGAGCTTGCTTGCCCAGGCGAGTGCCAATCGGCTGGCAACGCCTGCCGATTGGCGGTTTCCTGGTGATTAGAGTTGGTTATGCCCAGCGTTTGATAACAATCGAGGTGTTGATACCACCAAAGGCAAAGTTATTGGTTTGCAGAAACTCGCAGTCGATATGACGCGCTTCTCCCATGATGTAATCAAGTGCGCCGCATTGTTCATCAGGGGTACGCAGATTTAGCGTTGGTGCGAACCAGCCTTCACGCATCATCTGCAGGCTCAGCCAGGCTTCCAGTGCTCCACAAGCCCCCAAGGTGTGGCCGAAGTAACTTTTCAACGACGAGATCGGCACGCTGTCACCGTAGATCGCGGCGGTTGCCTGACTTTCGGCAATATCACCCCGATCGGTGGCGGTACCGTGGGCAGAAATATAGCCGATATCACTTGCTTGCAGACCGGCCATCTTCAACGACTGCTCCATGCAGATCTGCATGGTTTCACGTTGAGGCTGTGTGATGTGTGCCGCATCACAATTGGTGGCAAAGCTGACGATTTCGCCGTAGATGGTTGCGCCGCGTGCTTGCGCATGCTCCAGCTCTTCGAGGATCAGCGTACAAGCACCTTCACCAATCACCAAACCATCGCGGTTCTGATCAAATGGGGAAGGGGTGGCATGTGGTTCATCATTACGTTGGCTGGTGGCAAATAACGTGTCGAATACGGCGGCCTCGGAAGGACACAGTTCTTCTGCCCCACCGGCAACCATCAGGGTCTGATAACCGTGGCGAATAGCCTCCCAGGCATAGCCAATGGCCTGGCTGCCTGAGGTACAGGCGCTGGACGTCGGGATCACACGTCCGCGCAGGCCGAAGAATAACCCGGTATTGACCGCGGTAGTATGAGGCATCATCTGCACATAAGTGGTGCCCGTGATGTTATTGGTGTGCTTCTCGGTCAGCATGGTGGCGAATTCGCTCACCGGGCCAGTACTGCCGGTGGATGAGCCATAAGCGATACCGGTCTGGCCGTTGGTTAGCACCGGGTTACCAAGAAGCCCGGCCTGCTCCAGAGCCAATTCCGTTGCGCGGGTCGACATAAGCGACACCCGCCCCATTGAGCGTATACGTTTACGGGTATAGTGTTCTGGCAGCACGAAATCATCGATTGGGGCGCCCAGCAGAGTGTGCAGGCCGTCATAGACTTGCCATTCAGGCATGTGGCGTACGGCGTTTTTATAGGCCAACAATTTAGCGGATACCGCCTGCCAGTTTTCACCGAAGGCGGTAATACCGCCCATACCTGTAATAACTACCCGACGAATCATTGCATCCCTCCGTTGATAGAAATGACCTGACGAGTCACGTAACCGGCTATATCTGACATCAAATAGCTGGCAAGCCCGGCGACTTCCTCCGCCAGGCCCATCCGTTTCATCGGGATCATCGACATGGCTTCCTTTAACGCTGCCTCTTCCATTTTTATCATGCCGGTATCGATCAGCCCTGGGGCAATGCAGTTGACGGTGATCTTGCGTTTTGCCAGTTCTATCGCCAACGCTTTGGTGGCGCCAATAATGCCTGCTTTGGCCGCACTGTAGTTCACCTGGCCCCGATTCCCCATGATGCCAGAAACAGAAGATAGTGTAAGGATGCGGCCACCTTGACGTTGGGCAATCATTGGCATGATGCAGGGCTGGATCACGTTGTAGAAACTGTCCAGATTGGTGTGGATCACCTCATCCCAATCATCATCGCTCAATGCAGGGAAGGCGGCGTCGCGAGCGATCCCTGCATTGCTGACGATGCCGTACCATGCCCCATTCTCTGCCAGATCTTGCTCGAGGACCTCCCGGCACTGCTGACGATTGCTAATGTCGAAACAGAGTAGGCGGCCTTGTCCTCCGGCAGCGGTAATTGCGGCCAGCGTTTGTTGTGCGCCAGATTCATCCTGGTGATAGTGTATCCCAACGATGAAACCGTCAGCGGCTAACTGGCTGGCAATAGCGCGTCCGATACCTTTGCTGGCTCCGGTGATGAGAATTGAACGACTCATGCAGTAGATCCCTGATTAAAAAGCATTGTTGATTCTTCTGGTGTGGGTTGGAAGGTATTGACGCGACCGGTGGCCAGCGTGTCACCTTGCGCGCCAATAACACAGTCAAAACTCCCGAAACGGTCATCATGTATCAGCAGCTTGATTTGGATGTCTAGCATTGCATCTGCTGGTAGGTAACCCGCGGCACAGACCAATTCCCTGGCTCCAAGCACCATACCGAGGGCGATCCGCTGTTCTCCTCGCTGATGACGATGCCACCCGGACCAAACGCCGATGGTTTGTGCCATCAATTCCAGTGCGTACCAACCAGGCAGCTCGCCTTGCGCATTGAGGAACGGCGCCAGCACGCTGTCGCTCCTGACCTCAACCCGGCAATGTGCGCTGTCTTCCGTCACGCTGATAACCTCTGCCAACAGCAGCATTGGGGCGTCGTGGGGCAGATATTCCGCCGGTGATAAGTAATGGCTCATGCCATCCTCCCCAGCAGGATGCTGGCGTTATTACCGCCAAAGGCGAAAGAGTTAGACAGAATGACCGGGCGCATCAGCGGTTCAGCCGCATTCAGTAAACCACAGGGCGGTAATGTCGGATCCGCCGGAGAACGGCTGAAGTCTTGCGCTGGCAGTGGCAAGTCATAGAGCAGAATAAGCGCGCTAAGAGCCGCCTCGGTGATGCCCGCAGCCCCCAGGGTATGCCCGGTTAAATGTTTGGTGGAGCTGCAGGGCACGCTTTCACCGAACAGATCGTGAACCACTTTGGATTCGATCTGATCGTTGAGCAAGGTGGCAGTTCCATGCAGGTTGATGTAACCCACCTCTTCGGGGTTAAGCCTCGCGTCTTGCAATGCCTGTTCGATGGCTCGCAAGGCACCGGCACCCTGCGGATGGGGTGCCGAAATATGGTATGCATCGCTTGACTCACCTACCCCCAGCAGCGCGATGGGGTTCGGCTCGCGGGTAAGTACCATCAGGGCCGCTCCTTCACCAATTGTGATCCCACAGCGATCGCGGCCAAACGGCTGGCAAAGCGTAGTGGAAAGAGACTCCAGGCTATTAAAACCGTTGATAGGCATGCGGCTTAAGGTATCTGCGCCGCCAACAATCGCGATATCTGCCAGGCCAGCTTCAATAAGACGGCGCCCGCTGATGATCGCGCGGGCACTGGAAGAACACGCGGTGGAAAGAGTAAACGCAGGGCCATTCAGGCCCAACCAAGCGGCGAGGAAGCGTGACGGATCGCCCAGCTCTTGTTGTGGATATTGCCAGCTCGGGCTCTCTTCATGGTTAGCAACATGGCTAACATGTCGATCGCCTTCATCCAGCCCAGAGGTGCTGGTACCTAACACTACGGCGATGCGGTCGGCGCCAAAGCGAAGCAGCGCGTCATCTACCACGGGCTGAATTTGCGCCAGAACGGCCAATAATAATTGGTTATTGCGGCTGCGATGTGCGGCAAAACTGTCTGGAATAGCGGGTAATTCTCCGTCGACGCCGCCTAATACCGCGTCCTGTTGGTTCTGTAACCAATGCTCACGCTTGCGCATGCCGGGCGCTGTTCCTTGGGTCAGGTTGGCTGCAATCTCTTCTGTCGAGTGGCCCAAAGCGTTAATCATGCCGATAGCAGAAATGTAAATCATATCAGTCATCCAGATATTGAATGGTGATGTGGTATTTAAACGCGTGTTGCTCAATGCTGATAGGTTCACGACGATCTTTACGTTGCAGGTACGTGATCTCCGTTATCAGTTTGCCGCGCGCGTTGCGTAATTCTCGTTTATCGCCCTTATCGATTAAAGTCCAGCCCTGTGGCAACCGATCTTGCCAGGCGGTAATCGGCCAGTGGCCGAGCATCACATCGGCCAAGACCTGACTGGCTGGCGGCAGTTGTGGCACCACGATCGACTGCTCGGTATGAATGCCGTTATCGTCATAGGTAACGAGAAATAAGCGGATACCTAACGAAGACAGCCCGGCCAAGGTGAGTGCATTGCTATCTGCATTTAGAATGACCAACAACGACTGGGTTTTGCCGTTAAAGCTGCCAGTCAATAATTGCTGGGACTGGATATGCTCAGTGATACCAGGAGCCGGTAGCGTGACGCGTACGCCGGGTTCAAGCCAGGCTTGCGGGCGGGAGCCATTCTCATTATGCGATGAGTGGCTACAGCCGGTAATCAATAGCACGGCCAACAGGGGAACCGCGCGCCAGAAGTCGCAATTTGTCATTTTTTTCTCTGCTTACGGTCAGGCATGGCGAGTGGGGATAGCAAGAAAGCGGTAAAGATCCCGCTGACCAGGACAATTCCAAAACTGCTGATAGCTTGAGTGCTGCTAAAGACCAGCATGCCCAGGGTTAACAACGTTGTCATCATTGCCAGCGCGATCGCCAACAACGATGTCAGTGGTGTGCCGCGTGGATTGCTGAAGAACAGCGTATAGTTAATGCCGATCCCCAGCACCAGTACCAGCGCCAGTAGCGAAAACAGGTTCACGGCATGTCCGCTAAAGGATAGGGTGGCCAGTCCGATGCTCAGCGACAGCAGCGAAGGCACCAGGCTGATTAATCCCTTACGCCAACCGAGGCGGAACACCGCACTGCAAGCGATCACCGCCAGTGCTACCAGCAGCAGGCCGGTAAGTATGGTGCGATAGAGGGCGAATAATTCGTTGAACGTATTCTTGCGATCTACCCACACTACGCCCGGTTGTTTTTCCGCCAGTGAGCTCAGAGCCGTGCTGTCGTTAACGCCTTCTACCGGTACCAGCACACCGCTTTTGCCATTGGGCAATGTCAACCACATCAAGCGCCAACCTTCGCTGGCTGGACTGTTGAGCCAATCCTCCAACGTTGCAGGTGCGGTTTGCAGATCGGGCGTGACGTCCGTTAACCCTGTATTTTGCAATGCACGGATGACTGTAGGAGCGGCGCTCTGCAACAGGGCGAGATCCTGTTTCTGGCGTGCGAGAGAATTTAACGGGATCGTGCGAAAAGCGCTGATAACCCCCGTCTGACGGGCCTGTTCCAGTGCCGGTGTGAAGCCTTCAAGCCGTTCTAGGGTTTGCTGAGGAGTGTTGCCGTAGACCACAAACCATTTTTGATCGACGCTTTGCCCGGTGAGCTGCGTAATGGCTTTTTCCTGCGCCAGGATATCCTTCGGCAGCGCTTGCAACTGGGCAATATCATCATCGACGCGTAATGTCGCTATCCCCGCAAGAGAAACCAAAGCCAATACGACAGGTAGCCCCAGCGACAGTTTGCGGTTATGCCTCCAGGCTGCAAGCCAGCGCAGCAGGGAGATCGCGGCAGGAATAGGGCGAACTGGTAAATTGCGACATAACCACGGATGCCAAAAGATCACCGTAAGGCATGAGGCGCTCAGGCCCACAGCGGCAAACACCGCCATTTGTCGTATCCCAGGGAAGGGAGCGAGCATCATGATCAGATAGGCCGCGACGGTAGTCAGCAATGCCAATAACAGGGCATTACGCACTTTGAGCAGGCTCTGCCATGGCGATATCTCGTTACCGTGCACCATGCGTTCGGTGAGGTAGTAAAGCGTATAGTCGGCAGAGATCCCAATGATGCTCATGCTCATCACTAGCGTCATCAGGTGAAGCTCACCGAAGAGCAACAACGTAGCTGCTGTTCCTGCCAGTGCACCGATGCCAACGGAAATCAGGCACAGCAGCAGCGGGCGCAGCGAGCGGAAAACTACCACGATCAACAGTATTACGCCCAGTATGGTGGCGACCCCCAGCGTAGATATGTCCTGTTTTGCCTGTTGACTGGCATAATCACTGTAAAACAGCGTCCCACGTGAGAGGAGCTTGGCCTGGGGGTAGCGCGATGTGAGTTGATCCTCCAGCGCGGCGAGCGTAGTGACGACTCGGTGGGTTTGTTGCATATCAAATGACGATCCCGTCAATTCGCCATGCAGAAAATACCAGTAGTTCCCCAGTTCATCTTGAGTAACCAACCAGCCGTCCATCAACCGCAAACGCTGGCTGTTCTGGGCCAGAGCCAGCTGTGAGCCGCGCATCAGCATTAGCGGATCGTTGCGTAACTCTTTGCCGCTGACGCCAGAGAATGCCGAATAGAGCTGAGAAAGGACCCACTGTGCCTGGGCATCGCCACCGTTTTGCAGGCGCTCACGCGTTGCGTTGTCGATCAGGCCATTACGATGCTGCCAGAAAAAATCGCCCCAGGCTTGTTGGTCTGCAGCACCCATCGGGCCTTTCACCGTTTCTGCTAACCCGGATTTTTGCAACTGGGTGAGCCAGTATTGCGCTACCTGCGGGTCTGCCTGTTTTCCGGGGCTGACCAGCCAGACCAACTGCTTGTCCAGGCGCTGCATAAAACCGTCGTTCAGCGCGGGAGGAATGGCACCCAATGCCTGCTTGGGCAACATCGCCAATACGCTGCTATTGATCCGGGCCTGGGGCAATAGGGCAAGCAGCACGCCAGCTAATATCAGGCATGCGGCTCCCCATAACAGCGCGAGGCGCTTGGCATTAGTAGGCGGCAAAACGTTGTCGCTCTTCATCGGTCAAAGCTGCGGGTAGCAGCCGGTGTTGAGAGAAGGTGATTTCAGTCACATCGCCCTGTTTATCGTTTAAATGGATGGTTTCCAGATAGGTTTGTCCACTCAGCACTATAGTGGCAAAAATTCGGTCCAGAGGGGTGGTCAGTGGGGTTAAGGATAGCGTCCAGCGACCCTCACCTTGCTCCTGGAAATCAATGCGGAAATTTTTCTCCAGCACCTGACGATCGGCCTGGAATAGCGCGCGCAGCAGATGATTGAACTGAAACATCTGCGGGTTGTTTTGTGCGGTAATAACCTGCGGTTGCTGGTTATTGATGATTTGCACCATCCGTGAGTCGTTGAGCATCAATGTCATGGCAAAAGGGGTTTGCTGTTGCCACAGCAAACCCTGATCGCGGGCGATCACCATTTCGCCTTGAGAACGCAGTGGCTGTGGCAGATCTTTGATGGTTCGAGCCTGAGCAAAATGGGCTCGCACTACTGGTTGTTCGGTAAAACGCTGCTGTAATTCATCCAACGTGATGGCATTGACCCATGGACTGATCAGCAGGAATAGCAGAGGCCAGGCTTTCATGGCTGCACCCCCAGACGTTCGAACAGTATGTCCGGACAGACAAAGCACATCTCACGGCTTTTTTCCTCTACTGCTACCTGGATGGTGTAACCGGTTGTGGTGCGTTTACCGCTGTCGGCGTCAAAAATCTGGTAGGCAATGCGCAGGCGATTTTCGTATTCTTCCAGCGTGGCACGGACGCGAATACGTTGTTCAAAGGTCAGCGTATCGCGGTATTTCACGCGGGTATCCACCACTGGCCAAACATATCCTGACTCTTTCATCTGCCGATAGCCGTAGTTGAATTGGTTCAGCAGGGCTTCACGGGCAATTTCAAAGTAACGGAAATAATTGCCGTGCCACACGACTCCCATCATATCAATATCATGAAAGGGAACGGTCAGTTCTATCTCGCTGGTGAAACAGGGATCGTTTAGCACCCTTTGCTCCTGTCTGTGGTATTGGCCTGTTGGTCAGGCAGTTGCCAAAAATTGAAAAAGTTGAACCAATCGAGTGGTGCCTGCAACGCGTAGTGTTCAAGACGCTCAGCATACTGATCAACCGCCTGTTGCAAGGCGACTTGACGATCGGCCCGCGGTAACAGCAGAGGGTCGGCAAACGGCTCGCAGTGCAAATGTAGTTTTCCCTGCTGGCGCAGGGCATAGATCAGCAACACAGGACAACGCAATATCGAAGCCAGAATAAACGGCCCTTGAGGGAATGGGGCTGGATGGCCCATAAAGCGGCTCCAGATAACCCGGCAACTATCTCCTCGCTGCGGTTTGACCGCGATGCGATCGCCAACGATCGCCACCCATTCGCCACGATCCAGTTTGTCTTTGAGCAATATGGCGGTATCTGGGCCGATATCGGTCACTGGCAACAGGTTGAGCCCTGCCTGGGGCGCTATCTCTGCCATAATCTGTTTGAAACGCTGGGCGTTGTCGTTGAACACCAGCGCATTGATGGTTTTGCTCACTTGCAGTTGTGCCAACGCCCGGCAAGCTTCGATATCTCCCAAATGGGAGGCCAGCAGCAATTTGCCTTGCGGGGAGCCAATATCCAGCGTGGCTTCGGCATTGGGGGCGAAGACAACATCCTGCCCTAGCCGCATTTCCCCACGCCAACTGGCGATTTTATCCAGCATGGCATCTGCAAAACGTAAAAAATGGTGATAGCTGTTTAGATGCGCAGGAATGGGGAGCGAACGCGAAGTCAACTCGTTGCGTACCCGCTTCAGCCAGGCTTGTGAAGCCTGACGGGCCTGATGTGCGCCAAGCCAGTAAACCGCCACCACCGGATAGAGCAGTGGAGCAATGGCCTTTCTACCCAGTAAGCGCCAGATAGCAAGCATGATGCGCATTCCCCACAACCCCTTGATTTCTTTCTGACGTGCCCAGTGTGGGTTGGATCGACGAAAAAACAGGGTAGGGATACGCGGCAACATGCCGAAGAAAAGGCGGGTATGCATCAGTGAAATGCGCACGTTATCCTTCAAGGCATCAAAGTGTGACAACCCATCCTGGGGGTAGGTGACGCGCGTCGGCACAAAGTAACTGGTGTTCCCCTGCCAGTAGAGGCGAACCATTACTTCCGTATCGAAGTCCATGCGTTTGCCTAGCGCCGTTTTATGCGCCAACTCCAATGTAGGGGCAATTGGGTAAACCCGGAAGCCGCACATGCTGTCTTTGAGCTGGAGAGAGAGCGTCTCAATCCACACCCAGAAGTGAGTTACCCAGCGGCCATAGCGCCGCGACGCTGGTATGGAGTCGTCGTAAACCGGTTGTCCGGAAATTAAATCCTGGGGATGAAGCTGTGCCAGGGCAATCAGCTTGGGAATATCTTCAATGGCGTGCTGGCCGTCCGCATCGACCTGTATCGCATGGCTAAATCCTCTGCGTTGAGCCTCTTCCAATCCGCGAATAACCGCCGTGCCTTTTCCTGAATTGTGTGCAAGGCGTACTAAGGTGACATCCGCGTGAATGGTGGCCAGGCGCTCAAGTTCCTGCTGGGTGGCCTGGTCGCTGCCATCGTCCACAACCAGACAGGCCAAGCCGAAGGGTTGCAGGCGCGCTAGCACGCTTGCCATCATGGCTCCGTGGTTATAACAGGGGATCACCACACAAGGGTTAAACGTGCCACTATTCAGCGACATAATCGGATCTTCCCGCTGCTGGCTGTGCTACGAGCCTCACCATCATGGCGTTGATAGCGGAAAACCATGATTTGCCGCTCTTCCTGCCAGTCAAGCGTCAGCGTGACGATGTTATCCGGCAATAAGGGCTGTTGGAATTTGACACTTTGAATACTGTGAAAGCGAAAATCGGGTACCAGCAGTGAGGTGGCGTAGTGCATCACCCAGTCTAGTTGCGTCACGCCGGGTAGCAGAGGCTGCACTGTGAAGTGGCCTTTAAACCAGAATGAAGCCGCATCCAGCCGTAACACGATCTCGGCCTGCTGTTGAGTCTGATGGCGAGCCATCTCATGGGGTCTCATGAAACAATTCCTGTAATTGCGCATAGACGCGCTTGTTCATGCTGTTGACGGGTATCTCGTCAACGATACGCCAGTAACGAGGGATAGTGACAGGTTCCAGCCACGGGCGCAGCGCACGACGCCATGATATTTCCAGTGCTTTGCCGCCCATTTTTTGCCACTGTTGCCGAGCGTGGTCTTCAAGCACCAACAATGCGCCAATGCCTTGGCGCCCTCCGCGTGTTACCGGTAGCGCTGCGGCTTCGCGTACGCCTTCGAGTTCCAGTAGCCGTTGCTCGATCTCGCAAAGTGAAATGCGTTTCTCTTCAATTTTCACCACCCGATCGCGGCGGCCTGTTATCTGGAAGCGTCCACTATCGTCAAATTGCAATATATCGTCGAGGAGCAGGCCGTGCCTATCGCTGATAAGCGGAGAGATAGCGCGGATCTCGTCGGCGTCAACCATGATACGCACGCCAGTGAAGGGCTGCCAGGTTACATCAGGCTGTTGATGGTGACGCCAGGCGAGGATCCCGGTCTCGGTACTACCGTAGATTTCGTCCGGCCAGACTCCTAACCAACTGGCGGTCTGAGCCACGCTTTCCCAAGGCAATACTCCCCCTGCGGAGATGACCATATTCACTGGCGGTGGCTTGAGCTGGTGGTCCAGGCGTTTTAGAAAAGCCGGGCTGCTGATCAAGGCGTATTGGTGTTGATTAGCCAGAGTTGCCAACTGCTCGGTGTAATGAAGCATTGCAGCATGCAGCGGTAATCCTAGCGCCATGGGTAAAAAGATACGGAAGGTGAGGCCGTAAAGGTGCAACGGAGGCACTGAGGCCACAATATGGCAGCCGGTGAGCCTGTCGGCAAAACGTTCAGCCAGTAAGGAGGCTTCACGATCGAGGCAGGCAATGGGTTTAATTACACGGCGTGGTTGCCCTGTCGAGCCGGAGGTAAATAATTCGATATGGCTGGCCGGAGCGAGAGTGGCTAGCGGCGGCGGGTTCTCGCTACTTTTATAGGCAGATTGGACCTGGATCAGCGAACCGCTCCAGGTCAGTGCCTGGTCGGTCAGTACGCCGTTAAACAGCGCCCGTTGTTCTTCCAGCAGCGAAACACGACTATGTCCGGGAACCACGGGGGTTTTGCCCGCATGCAATGTTGCCAATAGTCCGACGATAAACAGATAGCTGTTTTCAAAACACAGCGCCCAGCGATCGCCCTCATGTTGTTGCAGGATGTTCACCTGTGCCGCTACGTCATGGCGCAACTGCCCCAGCGTCCAGATATGTCCATCAAGCCAGGCAATCGGGGTTTCATTGGCACGCGAAGCACTTAGCCACTTGGCCATAGGGAGTATCTGATTCATGCCTTGTCTCGCAATATCCGCCTGCGACGCACCAGCCATTCGCCAGCCATCAGCGCCCCCATCAACAGATAGGCAATCATGCCGTTCCACAGCGTCCATAACCGAATGTCACCTAGCAGAACGGTAAAAAGTGCCATTGAGCCGTTCAGAATGAAAAACACACACCATATCTGGGTGACCTTGCGGGTATAACGCACGCCTGACGGGGGGAGTTCCGGCTCCTGCAAACGGGCAAGGCGCTCCACCATTGGCATCGAGCTCCACAGTGAACTACCAAATACGCCGAGCATGACCAGATTGACTACCACTGGGTAAAATAGCAGCAGTTGATGCGTTTTTAGCACATAGCTCATTAGGCATAATGTGAGACCCGCGAGTGCCACGGCTTGCAGTACATAGCGCATCGGGCCGCGCTGACTTTTGACCTGATAAAGGCGAAAGGCCAGCAACAAAGCGATGATCGGCAGCAGCCAGTGAAGGCTGTTGCGTGTCAGACCAAACCAGACAAGAAATGGCCAAGCCAGTAGCGCCAGTAGAGCCACCAGTTGTATCCCTTTCAGGGACCGAGCGCCGCGCATAAACGGTTATGCTTCTTGCAATAGCTGTTCTACCGCATCGACAACATCTTGCACGGTACGCACCTGCTTAAAGGTTTCCGGCTTGATTTTCTTCCCGGTCTTCTTCTGCAGGTGCACGATCATGTCGACGGCATCGATACTGTCTAACTCAAGCTCTTCATACAAGCGGGCCTCAGGTTTGATGTTCTGTGGATCGATATCGAACAGTTTGGTCAGCAGCGCGGACACTTCCTGATAAATGGTTTGTTGTTCTGTCATAGCGGGCTCTTCTCAGGCACGTTGAGCTTGGATAAAGGATGCCAGTGTTGCCACTGAATAGAAATGTTGACGCATCTCTTCATTTTCGGCGGAAAGCGCGACACCATACTGGTTTTTAACCATCAGCCCTAACTCTAAAGCATCGATGGAGTCCAGCCCCAGTCCTTCACCAAACAGCGCCGCATTGGTGTCGATATCGTCCGCAGACAGTTCATCCAAATTCAGTGTATTTATTATGAGATTTTTAATTTCAAGGTGGAGCGCTTGCATCATTAATTCCTGACAAAGGTATAAGGCCTGGTGATAACTGATGCAAAAGATGCCGGTTTAGCTGCCTTGCGGCTAATGCTGGCTGTTGCGATTCTGCATCAAAAAAATGTTCTATCTGTACCCGTTCACGCACGTCTACCTGGAACAGGGGTTTCCTGGGCGGAACGTCATACCATCTGCTCTGTTTATCAAGCAGATGCTCGCTACAGTGGATCACTGCTATGCGCACGTCACGGCGGCATCGTACGGCAATATTGGCGGCACCGCGCTGCAGTGTCATATTTTCACCAGGGCGTGTGCGTGTTCCCTCTGGAAAAATAAGTATGGTGTTGCCCTGCGCCAGGCGTTGCTGACAGGCTGGAAGCAGCGTGTCAGCCTGGCTATTGACCAGATAATCCGCAGCCCGGATCACTCCGCTCACAAAGGGGTTATGTAGCAGAGCGCTTTTTACCAGGCAGTCTGTCTCGGGCATCACGGATGCCAAAAGCACGTAATCAATCAGTGTCGGATGGTTAGCGACCACCAAACAACCGCGCTCCTGGCGTAATATATCAATCCCCTTGATGCGATAATCCAACACACCCAACGTTTTTGCTATCGATAGGAACAGCCGGAAACTGGCGGCAATGCTGCGCCGGGCTACCCGGCGGCGCTTGGCAATATCGCGCTGGAGTACCAGCAGCAGATTAAACCAGACAAGCGACAGCAGCAGGCCGCCGACGCCAAACAGCACAAAGCAAAAGCCGGTCATCATCAGACGCCAAGCCCAGTTTAAACGTGCGAATAGGCCGCTCATGTACGGCTCCAGTACCACTTCAGTCTCTCACCCGCGATGGTGAACGTTGGCTCTTCGGCCAGGTAGTGTTGTAAAAACTGTAAACTTTGCGGTAGCAGGGGCTCTTCCCCTGTACCTTCTGGCTTGCTCTCACACCGTAACGTATTCCCGCGTTCAAACACCAGCGCCACCGCATAGGCCCAGGTCGGCATCTGCTCTGGCAGGTAGGTGTGGTAAAACTCGGGCAGCAAGCCATCAAAATCGACCATTAATACTCTCTGGTAACCCGCTTGGAGTAAACACACGACCTCACAAAACGCTTGCTGAAAGGTATCTAGGCCAGCAGAAAGTGAAGATGATACCAGAGGATTTTGTGCCGTGATGGTCAAGTGACCCACGGCTGAGTTATGTACCGACATGGTGAAATCAGTTGGGGAAACCGCTTGTTGGGTGGCTATGGCCTGCAAAATTCGGTAATTACGCTCCAACTCACCGTGACGACTGGTATAAAGGACCGCATCCACCGGTTGACGACGTAGCATGGCTAAACCACATTCCACGGCCAGCCTGCTGCCTGAACTCAGGCGGCGTGCTGTCATCATGGGAAGTTCGGTCAGCTTCGATTGCGGCGCTGAGGGTATGATCCCATAGGGCTCCTGCGACCATTGACGCCACTGCGATGCGTCGCTTAGTCCGGGGGCCATAGCCTGCCAATCAACGATGTTCAATGCAAAATTCATCAACGTGCTTCCGCGGTTACTCGGTTTGGACTGTGTCATCTCCAAGGTAGCATGAGCGCTGCCCTATCATTATTGCTTTCGGCATACTAACAAGGTATGTCCAATACCAAGGTTATCGAGACGTTTTTCTACTCGGAAACCTGCCGTTTCGAGGAAACTGTAAAATTTACCGGCGCTGTAAAAGCGACTGTTGCCGTTAGCCATGCAGGTAAAATAGAGTGAGGAGGCGTTGAGGCTGAACGAAGCCGCTTCAAATTTTTGCGCATCCCAGAACAGCTCCATAATGCATAGCTGAGCGTCAGGCTTCATCACCCGCTTGATTTTTTTCAGAATACTAATAATTTGTTCCGGGGAAAAACAGTCAAGAAACTGACTCATCCACCAGATATCTGCACCACTGGGTAATGGTGCATCACTTAGCATATCTACCGCATGGAAATCTATGCGATGAGATAACCCGGCTTTTTCGACATTCTCACGCGCCAGACTAATTTGCTGCGGCAGATCCAGTAAGGTGATGCTGACGTTATCATCGTACTGGCAACAACGTAGCGCCCATTTTCCAGTATTGCCGCCCACATCATAAAGCGTTGTTGGTTTATTGTTAAATATATGGGGTAGTGCGGCATTAAATGCGGCATCTGAATAGTAGTGATCAAAAGCAAACCAGCTTTCACGTGCAGCCTTGGGCAATTGCGATAAGGCAGGGTAGATGGTCGGCCATTCACCAAACACTTTTAAACCAGCGGGTTTCTCTTCCTTAAGCGCATGTTCTAAAGAAAACAGCCCCTGATAACAAACATCTTGAGTGAAATCCATATTCACACGGGTCATGGCATCGTGGAGTAGGAAGTGCCCCACTTTGGCAATGAAGTAATAGCCGTTTTGATGAGTCACAATACGGCCACTTAGCCCCATATCCAAAAGCACACTAACGGCATATTCATTAACGCTGCTATTGGCAGCGATGTCCTCAAGGAGGGCGCCGTGTTTTCCTTGTTCATCCAGATAGGCTAATACACCCGTATTGCGCAGACAAAGGGCGGTTTGAAACAGCATTGGAGCAAAGGCAATCCGTTGCGCCTCAGTGATAGCATCAAGTGCACTGAGAGTGTCCTGTTGATACATTTGTTGTACAGCCTCTTTAACCGGATACAAAATAGTGACGCCAGCTTGTATCCGGCGCAAATCTAATCAATATTGGAAATTACAGTGTGGCACCGGCCGATAAATTTAACTGGATATCTTTATCTAGGTTGTGTATCCAGCGGTTGTAGCTTTTATGAATTTTCCCACCCGAGGCTAGCAGGTTGAGGCTACTGGCGTAGTCGATGGAATAATTCGTTGCGGAATAGGTGATGCGGATTTCAGCAACATGATCGCGAGCCTGGAGGCGGCCATTAATGACACCAGGGCCAGCCTGCGTCATAACCCATTCACGTTGTACACCTGCTTTCAGGATTGCAGTTCTGACTTGCGCTTCGGTATGACCAGTGCTGACCGTGCTGTTGATTTGTTGTATTGGGGCAGTACGCACACAACCGGTCAGAGTGGCGATGACGGCAAGAGCAGCACACCATTTAACGATGTTTTTCATAAAACAATTTCCTTTTGTTAGCGGGTTACAACCTCGGGGAAACTGAGCGGTTTAATTTTTTAATTAACGCCCACTGTTTTTAGCCGTGAAATTTATCAACGCATAATACTGATATCAATTAAATTGCACAAGATGGATCGGGGGAAATTACTTAGGAAAAGTCTAACTTTAAGCCTGGTTTTCCTAGAGGATTAAACCAAAATTTTCAGCATTAATGCCTATAGGTAGTGGTTCGTTTAGCGTGTTTTTTGTTAGGAAAAAACCATGGTGCCATAGGAATATGCTTATTTTTTGAGGCGCACATCCCTTTATCCGATAATGGTACACCCGCAGTGCTGGTGGGCGGCCAGAACACTCCCTCATTGCTGGCGCTAAATGAGAGGCCATCATTTGATGGCCTCATAGAGAGTTTAAAGTGGAGCCGAACGCAAATGCTTTCTGCTACCTAACAGTGCCCAGCCGCTCAGCAGTGCCATCATCATCAGATAATAGCTTGGTGCCAGGCTGGTCCCGGTTGCGGTGATCAGCAGGGTGCAGATCAGAGGCGCAAAGCCACCAAATATCGTCACCGC
Organism: Serratia sp. ASV30; assembly: GCF_016428815.1. NCBI lineage: Bacteria > Pseudomonadati > Pseudomonadota > Gammaproteobacteria > Enterobacterales > Yersiniaceae > Serratia > Serratia sp. ASV30. The sequence continues at coordinate 30,312 of NZ_JAELTL010000049.1, forward strand.
CACGTTGTAGCTGATCGCCATACCGCTGGCCCGTGTTGCCATCGGGAACAAATCGGCCATCACCGAAGGCACCGTCGAGAAGTAGATGGACTTCAGCAAGGCCAGCCAGCCAACCATCAACATCAGCATCATTGGCGAAGTATGGTTCACCACCAGCAGGAATGCCGGGTAAATAGTCAGCAACAGCAGGATCAGCGAACCCCACATTAACGGCAGGCGGCCGACTTTTTCCGCCCATAATCCCATTATCGGAGTAACGACCGTTAAAATCACACCGGCCAACAGGGTTGCACTAAAGGCGGCGGAACCGGACAGGTTCAGGTTTTTGGTGGCATAGGTGGGCACATAATTCAGCATGTAGTTGATGGCGGTGGAAATCACCATCAGTCCAATGGCCAACAACAGCAGATTTTTTTGATTACCGACCAGCATCTTTAACGGTGCTTCGGGTTTCTGCTGCTGTACGAAACTGGCTGGCTCATGTACATGGCGGCGGATATAGAGCCCCACCGGGCCGATCAGCAGCCCAAAAGCAAAGGGAATACGCCAGCCCCAGTCCTGGATTTGGCTTTCTGTCAGCCAGTGGGTCATACCTAACCCGAAGGCGGAAGCCATCAGCGTGCTGGCGCCTTGCGTGGCAAACTGCCAACTGGCGATAAACGCCTTGCGCTCCGGGAAGTGTTCGACCAGAAAGGCGGTTGAACTGCCAAACTCCCCACCGGCGGAAAAACCCTGAATCAATCGGGCAATCAGGATCATCAGCGGAGCCGCCAGCCCAATGGTGGCATAAGAAGGCATAAAGGTGATGATCGCACCGCCAAGCAACATCAGGCTGATGGACATCAAAAGTGCCTTCTTGCGGCCAACCCGATCGGCGTAGGCTCCGAGCACCACAGCACCCAGTGGGCGGATCAGGAATGAGACACCAAAGCTGCCGAAAGTCAGCAACAATGAAACGGCCGGATCCTCCGTAGGGAAAAAGGCGTGGGCGATATAGCTGGCGAAAAAGCCATAAACCGCGATATCGAACCATTCCAACGCATTGCCGATGCAGGTGGCAAACAGCGTTTTATACAAATTGGGCTTGGCCGCTACGCTATCCTGTTGGGCTATCGCGCTCATGAGGACTCTCCTGCCCGGCGTTGTGCCAGGATCGTGCTGCCATTTTCGCCCAACTCCCAGAACAGGCGAGTCATGATCTGCAATCCTTCACGAGCGATGGATTTCAACATATGCTCATTAACCCCGTGTTGACCACAGGCTGGATAGGAGTGGGGGATCCACAGCGTGGGCAATCCCAACGTATCGGCAAACACATCATTAGGCAGCGATCCGCCCAGGTTGGGGAGTAATGCGGGTTTTTTGCCGCTGGTTTGTTGCAGGATCTCAAGTGCCCAGGGAACGAGTGGATCTTGTGGATTGAGCCTGGTGGCCGGTGAGCCGTGCAGCCATTCCACCTCCACATAGCCAAAGCCGTGTAATTGCAGATGCTGCTGGATATGGTTGACCAGATTTTTCCAGTCGGTACCGACCACAAAGCGCAGTTGGCATACTGCCGTAGCGCTGCCGGGAATGGCGTTCATTGGCCGAGCCGGGTTGCCCGTTTGATAGGCCAGCACTTCAAGCGTGTTCCAACCATACAGGCGCTCGCTTGGGGTTAGGCCAGCTTCACCCCAGCTTTCATCGATCGCCGGATCGCCAGCTTGGCCGCCAACGCTGAGATCGCGCAAAATGGCGCGTAGGTTGTCATCCAGAGGGGCGGGTTTCAGCGCTGCAACCTGTAACTGACCGTGTTGATTAACCAGAGAGGCGATGGCATTAGCCAGTTGTGTTCCGGGATTGCTGAGTAATCCACCCCAGTTGCCAGAGTGATAGGCGTTATCCCTGGCGTGGATGCTGAGGCGGAAATTGATGCAGCCGCGTGAGCCAAGGAACAACGTGGGCTGTGTGGCGTTCAGCCGTGGGCCATCGGAGGCGATAAACAGATCGGCTTGCAGCAATTCGCGTTGTTGCTGGCAAATGGCCGCTAGCCCAGGGGAACTGATCTCTTCGCCCATTTCAACAATCAGCTTGCAGTTGAACCCTAGTTTACCCCCGCGTGCATGGAAAACCTGCTCCAGCGCCGCCAGGTTAATACTGTGCTGCCCTTTGTTATCCGCGCTGCCACGGCCGTACCAACGGTCGCCTTCTTCACTCAACTCCCAAGGCGAAAGGCCTGCGCGCCAGTTTTCGTCGTCGCCGAAAACCACATCGCCGTGGCCATAGCTCAGCAGGGTGGGTAATGCAGGATCTTCAATGCGTACGGCGATCAGAAACGGGCGGTTGACCGCTTCCGGGTTATCGAACAGTTGCAACTCAAAACCCAGTGCCCGTAACGGCGGCATGATTTCCTGTTCGAGATAGAGCAAAATGCCGGCATCGTCGTCATGCCGCTGGCTTTCGGTGGCCAGCGCGATGCGCCGCGCCAATATGCGGCGGAATTCGCCACTGTCAAAATACGCTGTCGCCAAAGCGACGGCCTGTTCACCCGTCATGATTATTTCCCCGTTGTGTTTGCGTTGTGTTGTTTTACTTGTTGTGTTTGTTATCTAAGCTAAAATCGGGGTTTGCCACAATTATCCATTTAACAAACTAGCTTTGCTTTAAAGGCAACGGTCGTTTGCTCGTTGGCAAGCTTTGCACCATGGAGAGGGACGGCATGTTGAGTAGCGAGGTTCGCTTTTTTCTGGTAGTTGCCAACTGTGGTTCACTCAGTGCGGCCAGTGAACAGCTGTTTGTGGCGGTATCGGCGATCAGCAGGCAGATCCAGCGCCTGGAGGTACAGGTTGGCACGCCATTGTTCGAACGCCACGCGCGGGGGATGGTGCTGACCGAGGCCGGGCAGATTTTTGAAAACCATATTCGTAAAAGCCTGTTGAATATTGAGCAGGCGGTGGCAGAAATCAAAGGGTTGAAAGCCGAACGGCGTACTGCGCTACGCGTGGCCTGTAGTAATGGAGTGGCCTTTATGCTGATGCCACAACTGATGGCGCGTTTTCGTGCAGAATACCCGGCTGTCAGCTTCGTGCTGACGGTGGCAGACACTAAAACGTTGGCGCGGCTGGTACGCAATGGCGAGAGTGACATGGTGCTGCAGTTTAGTTTGCACCCAGAGCGGGGCGTTGAGGTAGCGGCTTCGTGGCCTGCCCCGGTCTTGTTGTTGATGAGAAAGGATCATCCATTAGCCGACAGGCAGGTGGTTCTGGCGGATCTCTGCCAGTATCCGGTGTGTCTGCCAGAGCCAGGCTCCACGGTACGTCAGCTGTTTGATATCTCTTGTCAGATGAATGGCACCTTCATTGAACCAGTGCTAACCTGCGATAACTTCTCCACGCTGTACTATTTTTTACAGGGTTCCCCGATGGCGGTGACCATCTGTAGCCAGTTTACCGCGATGCCGTTGTTGCAGCCGCAAGGATTGATCCTGAAACCTTTTGCAGTCGAGCAGCAAAGCCCGCGGACCTTGCAACTACAATTACCACTGGGGCGGCAGCGGAGCACGGCTTTGGAGCTGTTTGTGGACTATATTAATCAGACACTAAGTCGCGAAGAACGGGCCATTGGTGAGAAATTCGGCATATAAGCCGTTTTTTAATCGACAAGATAAATAATCTGTTGATTACGCTTGATTGTTCCAGTCTGGCTGTATTATATTGCGCTCCACGGAAACAGTACCCCTTCCGACAGATTTCGCCGGCTTAGCTCAGTAGGTAGAGCAACTGACTTGTAATCAGTAGGTCACCAGTTCGATTCCGGTAGCCGGCACCATATAAAAGACCTCAGCAGAAATGCTGGGGTTTTTTGTCTTTAGGCATCCATGATGCGGCGCAGCCAGTGACCGCGCCCTTGGGGCCTTTAAATATCAGTGGCCAGCCATTGGTCAGACTCTTCGAACATCTCTTCCAGCATACGGTTTAACTTCTCGCGATCACTTTTGCTGGCGTCCGAGTTAAGGCCGTTGGCCTGCATGGGTTTTACCTTCACCTCTGCATCCGGGAAGATACGATGCACCCGTTTTGTCAGCTCAGCCTTGATGATTTCATCGGCACCGGGGATCCCTGCGACATTACGCTTATCAAACACCAATTCAACGAACATAGCCCAACCCTAACGTTACTGTTTATGTATACAGTTATTTTGACCGAAGGGACTGGGTGAGTGCAAGAGGGGGAGGCGAAAATTTTATCGTGGCCAACGTTGAGGGAAGCGTGCTCTAAAGCTGCCGATCTAGCTATTACGCACTATTTGCCACGGTATCCGTGGCTGAGGTTAATAGTATAGAGTCATCTTGAAATTGATAATCATTCTTAATATGCGGCAAAATTTATCCATAATTATTAGAAAGTTGTGTGTCCTCTTTCTCTCAGGTATCTTCTTGACCTTCTTGATGGGCCTTATCTTCATTGACGTGCATTGGCTGCATAACTTTGTCTCCGAGACGTCGCTCACCGAGGTAACCCAAGAGATCATACTGGTGGCGATAGCCCTCAGCTTCTTTATCTCCGCTTATCGTCAGGGAGAGTATCGGTATGCCAGGGTATTAATCGGTGGCTTCTTCCTATGTATGCTGATCCGCGAGATGGACTTTGTGTTCGATATGCTGCGGCATGGTGCCTGGGTGTGGTTTGCCTTAGCCGTAACGCTGATTTGTGTGCTTTATGCACTCAAAGAGCTGCCCGCTACGCTACGTGGACTAGCACATTTCTTCAGTCACCCAAGTTACGGCATGATGTTTTCCGGGTTGTTATGCATATTAGTATTTTCACGTCTGTTTGGTATGCAACTGCTATGGCATGAGCTAATGCTCGATGGGTATAACCGCGTGGTGAAGAATATGGTGGAAGAGGGCTGTGAGCTATTTGGCTATGCGCTTTGCCTGTTTGCGACGGTGGGTTATCTCCGAAGAGGGGCGTGAAGTGCACCGCCCATCAAAATCGAGCGCATAGGTGTTTGATTTTTAGCTGCTTGTGTGCCAATCACGGCACGGCGCGTTGTACGTCAGCGCAACCGAGTTGGCTGTGGCAACTTGCTATTGCAATAGCACACTAATTGTCAAGGTATGAACCGTTGGTTTTTATCATGCATATTGATCTTTGCGCGTCCGTTTGAATGCACTCATCATAATTGAGTGCAAAGATGATCGGCTGTGCAATACTTCTTTTACATGTCATAAGGTTATTATTTAAGCTGTTATATTTAAAACTTTTTCAAAACGGAATTAATACCATGAAAAAAACGCTACTCTTTTTAGGTATGCTGTCGGTTGGCACCATCGGCGTGGTGACTTCGGCAGTTGCCCAAGATGCTGAGAACAAAAGGGCACTAAAGCCAGCGATTAATTTGGCAGAGTTGTTTGCTGAAAAGTCTGCTATATGGTCGACTTATCCAGAAAATGATGCCTATGTTTTTGACCGTTCTGAGGAAAGCTATGCTGTCGTCGCTAAACGAGCGGATGGTGTTGTTGCACTGGTCAATAAACAGGAGAGCTATACGACCCCTGGGAAAATGGTATTAATGGGGACTTACTTTAACTGCAATAAAATGACTGATGCGACTTTTTATGTTGAAGATGTCAGTGTAGACGACGTAGCCAAGCAGCTTGCTGACCCGGCTATTGATGATCCAGAGAGAGTGCGTGGTTTTGATGCGAGTATGCCCGTCCACGATCTCTATATGGTCGCCTGCCCGCAGAGTTGAAATTCGTTGGCTTATTAATCTGTGGTGGTCGCTGATTACTGATGTGCTTGTGAACCGTCACAATGGCACCGCTATCCAAGGAAGGCCAGCCGATCAACATCCCTACCGGGGGGAGAGCCCCCGGTTTGCAATTTCTGAGTAATAGACTACGTTTACTAAGGCAGTCTAATTATCATTTAAATCAAAGGAATTGTTATGATTAAGAAAGCGTTAGTAATGTCTGTCTTTGCTCTGGGTATGATTTCCTTCGCTTCCGTTGCTGCTGATGCTACAGCTATGGCACATGAAGACGCAGCGGTTAAGCATGAAACTGCCGCGAAGCACCACAAGAAGGCAGCAAAGCATCATAAAGAAGGAAAACACGAAGAGGCTAAGAAAGAGTCAGCAATGGCTACTGAAAGCTCTAAAGCAGCTCATGAAAAAACCATGGCGGCTGATGCAGAAAGCGCCAAGAAGTAAAGTTTAATGGTGCTGCCCCTATTTCAGTTTTGTAATGCGTGCTGAGATATTATTGCCGATATAGGGGTAGCGCTCCGCACTCGATGGTTACCCGTTAGTTAAGCTAACAGTCATGTTCAGTGCGGCCCTATTTAGAAAAATTAATGCCACACCCACCAAGTAATTATGTTGAAAGCAGCTGCCGATATCAAAAGAACTACTGTGATTAAAATATCGGTGTCGATGTCTGACTTCAAGAAAAAATCCTTCCGTGGTGGCATCAAGTTATGAAATATAGTCACTATCCGCGAATTTGCAATTTTCACGTCTGAAATCAGTCATCAGCACTTTCCCACGTTTCCTGCAGTATTTCCTCGATCGCTTTTCTATCTGTCGGTGTCAGCCGCCTTTATGTTGTTATGGGGCATAAATGAGGCTAAAACGGAAAGATGGAGTTAAAACATAGGATAAGCAGACTTGGTAAAAGAGGCTCAGTACTGTATAGACGTATTGAACTGAATCACTCATTTCGCTGGCAATTTTACCATAGCCAAATTCAAGGCATAAAAAAACCAACCCTAAGCGGTTGGTTTTTTTATAAATAGTTGGTCGGCATGAGAGGATTCGAACCTCCGACCCCCGACACCCCATGACGGTGCGCTACCAGGCTGCGCTACATGCCGACGCAGAACCCTATACTACCGTTTTCAGATGTAAATTCAAGCAGCTACCTCACCGATTGCTCTAGATTTAAGCAGTTAGTTGGCGATAAAGCGTTTTACATCGGTCAGCACCTGTAACAGCAGCGCTAGCTGGGGTTTCTCGTCTTTGATCTCGTTATCGTCCTGATCGTAGGCACGGTAGTTGCCATTGCCATCCAATGTCAGCGTCTGTGTTGGCGTGGTGATCACCAACTGGCTGCCGTCACCGGTGGCGAGCCAATTGTTTTTTCGCTGTGCGGCAAACAGGTCTTCGCCCTGCGAGTAGTCGTTAGCCGGTGTTTTCACATGCAGCAGACGTTGCATCAACGTACGCATCACATCGTTATGATTGGTCAACTTATTGATGGTTTGTGCTGGCGTGCCGGGCCAGTGAATAACCAACGGAACCTGCAACTGACTGCGGTTAAAGCTGCTGCCCGCTCCCCAGTTGCCTTTGCCGGTATCGTTGAATTCTATACCGTGCTCGGCGGTGATCACCACCACGGTTTTATCCAGCAGGCCTTTTTCTTTCAGCGTTGCCAGCACCTGCTCAATCTGTGCATCGACGTCTTTCGCGCCTGTACGATAGAGTTGGGTAAAGGCTTCCGGCGAGAGCTTATTGTCACCTTCGGGGAACTTTGCACCGCTGAAATTGATATAGGAGAACCAAGGGCTATTTCCGCTCTGAGTGGCTAACCAGCTCTGCCATTGATGCGTGGTGGCAGCATCGCTCTGCACGAACGGTTCCGGCGGGAGCGAGAAATCGGTCAAGAGCGCCTGGCGGTAAAGCGTGGCGTTGAAACCATCTGAAGAGAACAGGCCGAACTGATAGCCTTGATCGCTCAGTGCGCTAATCAACGCGGCCGGTTTGCGCCCGGCCAGAATGCCATCCAGATAGGTAGGTGAAATACCGTAGAACAGGCCAAACAGGCCGGTGTCCGCATGGTTACCGGAGCTGTAATGGTCACTGAAGCGGATGTTTTCCTGGGCAAAGCGGCTTAGGCCCGGCATGTCTTGCGCCAAATCCTGGGTACGCACGCCGTTCACCACGATCATCAGCAGGTTGTAGCCGCTGCCTTTATCGCTGTAGTTCAGGCTATTGAGCGGGTATTCAACGGCCGCCGCTTCTGGATTGCCCTGTTGCATCAGGCGGCGCTCATATTCTTGCTGATCGAGCAGGCCGTGTTTTTCCAGGAACTTACGCGCAGTCATTGGGTAAGAGAGTGGCAGGTTGGCGCGCTGCATGGTGATCGGCCGATAGAAATTGGCATCCGCCCAGATATAAATCAGGTGCGAAGCAAAGAACGAACAGATGAACAGCACCGCCAGCGGTTTACCGAAGTTGCGCCGGTTCAGGCTGCGCAGTTTCTGCCAGCTCCAGGTCGCAAACAACATTTCGACCAGGAATATCACCGGTACGGCGATAAACACCAACTGCCAGTCGCGCGCCAGCTCACTTTGGTCCGGGTTGATGACCAACTCCCACACCACCGGATTAAGGTGCAGGTGGAAGTGGGTAAAGACTTCGCTGTCGACCAGCAGCAACGTCAGCCCAGTGGTGGCCAACGTCGCGGAAATAAATCGCAGCAGGCGCTGCGACATCACCACAAAGGTGAGCGGGAAGATGATCAGCAGGTAGGCGGCAAAGACAATAAAGCTGAACTGCCCAATCAGGCTGACCAACGCATAGACTCGCCCCAGCAGTGAGGACGGCCAGTCGGTAACAAACAGGTAGCGGCTGCCCAACCCGATACTGAGCAGAATGTTAAATAAGGCGAACCAGTGCCCCCAGCTAATCATCTGGGAGACTTTTTCACGATAACGCTGACGGTTTGTCACCATAAGTAATTATTAATGCGCTTTATCTTCACGGATAGAAGCCTGCAGGGCTTCAGCAAACGATCTGGCCAGTGTCTTCCGCTGTGCGGGAGCAATACTGGTGTTGATCAAATTGGTTACCATGTTGCCCAGCACCATCAAAGAGAGGTCGGTGGGAGTATGGTGTTTTTCCAGAACGTTGACCAGCTCAGAGAGCAGTTGTTCAACGTGTTCGTCACTGTAACGAGATGATTGTGGCATAAAGATTGTGCTCAAAGCTCGACAAAGTCCCATATCTTACCGTATAGAGCCGTGATTTTCCGCTCTTTTATAGCGTGAAGATCGTTAAGGTATTGCCATGCCCGTTGTCTTTCGGCTTCGTCAGTGCTTGAATACGCGCTCAAAGAACAGGAGGATTGATCATGAGTCTGGATATCGAGCAGATTGCACTGCACCAGTTGGTAAAACGCGATGAGCAGACGCTGGAAGTGGTGTTGCGCGATTCCCTTCTTACCACCAATGCGGCGGTGGAAGAGATGATGGCAGAGCTGCATCGCGTTTACAGCGCCAAGAGTAAGGCTTACGGCTTGTTCAACGAGCAAAGCGAATTGGCGGACGCGTTGCGCAGTTGTCGTAAGGGTGATGAAGATTTCCTCGCATTTAGCCGTGCTGCTACCGGCCGTCTGCGCGACGAATTGGCCAAATATCCGTTTGCCGACGGTGGCGTGGTGCTGTTCGCCCATTACCGCTATCTGGCGGTAGAATACTTGTTGATTACGGTGCTGAACAGTTGCAACAGTACGCGTGTCAATGAAGAGTTGGATATCCGCACTACCCACTATCTGGATATCAACCACGCGGACATTGTGGCGCGTATCGATCTGACCGAATGGGAAACCAACCCGCAATCGACGCGCTATCTGACATTCCTCAAAGGACGGGTAGGGCGCAAGGTCTCCGATTTCTTTATGGATTTCCTGGCGGCGTCGGAAGGGCTGGATACCAAAGCGCAAAACCGTGGCTTGTTACAGGCGGTGGATGATTACTGTGCCGATGCTCAACTAGGCAAACATGAACGCCAGACGGTACGTCAGCAGGTTTACAGCTACTGTAATGAGCAGTTGCAGGCCGGTGAAGAGATCGAGCTGCAGGAACTGTCAAAAGAGATAGCCCCGGTGGGTGAGAAGGATTTCCTGCAGTTTTCCAGCGAACAGGGCTACGAGCTGGAAGATAGCTTCCCGGCGGATCGCGGCACGTTACGCCAATTGACCAAATTTGCCGGCAGCGGCGGCGGTATCAGCCTGAACTTTGATGCGATGCTGCTGGGGGAGCGCATTTTCTGGGATGCGGCCACCGATACCCTGACGATCAGAGGTACGCCACCGAATCTGCGCGATCAGTTACAACGTCGCACGGGCGGCAAGTAAGCATCGCTGAATGACCGCCAATAAAAAACGCCGCAATTGCGGCGTTTTTCACTTCGGCGTCCCGAAAATCGATAACGTGGCGATTAAACGCGAACGAAGTCGATGTGAGCCAGTTTTGGCTTGAACGGGTGACGCTGTACAGCCTGAACCTTAACTTTGGTTTCTTTACCGTCGACAACCAAAACTACTGCTTCGCTGTAGAATTCTGGTTTAACTTCCATGTTCTTTACAGAATCATGGTCTAGTTCGATAGCAATCGCAGCTTCTTCGCCACCATAGATGATAGCTGGGAATTTGTTTGCTGCACGCAGGCGGCGGCTCGCACCCTTACCCTGGTCTTTACGTACTTGTACGTTGATAGTGAACATTGTTTTTTCTCTTAAAAGAAAATTTACCCTGCTACAGGCGACCCAGTAACAGGCTCGATAACCTGCTTTCACACTGGGCGAACCCAGGTAAAGCGGGCGGCATTTTAACGGAAAGCCGCTCGCTGGGCAATGAAAACCTGCCGCACGGGGCTAATACAGCTCATTGGCACGGCGAAAGCGGCCCTGATAATCAAAAACTTTTTCACGTATCTGCCAGAACTGGCCGCGTTTGCGCGCGACGACGAAGTCTGGATGGCGCAGCAGCGCCTGCTGAGCCAGAATGTCCGCCGCGTTTTGCCAACCGAAGGGGACGCCAGGTGCCCGTTGGTGCGGACGCAGGAACAGCATCTCGAAGGCTTTGCGTTGTGCGGGCGTTTGCAGGCGGAACCGTTCGCTAGTACTGGTGCCATCTTCGTCATAATAGGTGGCTTTCAGCCATTCCCCTTTGTCGTCCTTGCCGCTTTGCAGTTCCATTCCGCCACAGCGCAGGACTAGCGCATCCTTCAGTTTCAGCGCGGCTTTCAGCATATCGTCCGGATCGACCAGAACCTCCTGGCACTGATGGCAGCGGCGTGCCGCAATATCGTTCTCTGCTCCGCAGTGCGGGCAGCATTTGAAGCGGAAGCGGTAGTCACATTGCTCGCGATGCCCCTCATCATCTTCCAGCCAGCCCTGACAGCGGCGGCCGTAGTGCTCGATGATGTCGCCGTTCTCGGTGCATTTGCCCCAAAACAGGTTGGCAAAACCGCAGCCAGGGCAAAAGACCTGCACCGGTTGGCTGTCTGAGTGGGGTTTGCTGACGCCGACTTCCGGCGTGAACAAATCGTGGGGATTGCCTGCGTAGTCCAGGATCAGGCAATCGGTCTTGCCTGGGGCCAGCCGTAAACCGCGTCCGACGATCTGCTGATACAGGCTGACGGACTCGGTGGGGCGCAAAATAGCGATCAGATCGACATGCGGTGCATCGAAACCCGTGGTCAGCACTGCCACGTTAACCAGGTAGCGCAACTGCTGTTGCTTAAAGGCTTCGATTAGCGCGTCACGCTCGCCTGGCGGCGTTTCTGCACTGACCAGAGCCGCTTCCCCACTTGGCAACAAGCCATGCACTTCACGAGCATGTTCCACCGTGGAGGCAAAAATCATCACGCCTTTACGGGTTTCGGCGTATTCGACGATCTGGCTGATGATGTGCGGCGTGATGCGGTTTTGCTGTTTCAACTCGCGGTTAAGATCCACTTCGCTGAACAGGCCGTTGCTTCTGGCCTCCAGGCGGCTGAAATCGTACTGCACGATCGGCATATCCAGCCGTTCTGGCGGCACCAGAAAGCCGTGTTTAATCATATAACGCAACGGCAGTTCATAAATGCAGTCGCGAAACAGGCTGTTGCCGTCGCCACGGGTGATGCCGTGGTAGTGATATTGATAGATCCAGCCTTTTCCCAGCCGGTAAGGGGTGGCCGTCAGGCCAAGCAGGCGCAGCTGCGGGTTGGTTTTTTGCAGGTGTTGAATAATCTGTTGGTATTGGCTGTCGTCATCGTCGCTGATGCGGTGGCATTCGTCGACGATCAGCAAGGAAAATGCGCCGTCGAACAGCGACAAATTACGTGCTACCGATTGCACGCTGCCAAACACCACCTTACCGCTGCTCTCTTTTTGCTGTAGCCCGGCGGCGAAGATGTCGGCCTCCAGGCCGTAAGCGCAGTATTTGCTATGGTTTTGCGCCACCAGCTCTTTAACGTGGGCTAGCACTAACACCCGGCCACGGGCGCGTTTTGCCAACTCGGCGATCACCAGGCTTTTGCC